>JBEDJV010000024.1:0-12135 GCA_041172545.1 Bacteroidota bacterium
GTGAAATACTTCTTTCAATAAATCAAGTCATTAAAAATAGCAACAAGGAAAAATAGCTTATCATGATTCGCTTCATTTCTTTCCGTAACTTTGCGCAAAATTTTCCCCATGACTTTTCGTGATTTAAACTTAAAGAAGCCACTTTGGAATGCCTTAGATGATTTAGGCTACGAAACGCCAACAACCATTCAAGCTGCAAGTTTCAATGTGATGATGTCTGGAAAAGACACCATCGGTATCGCGCAAACAGGAACGGGGAAGACCTTAGCGTACATCCTCCCATGTCTATGTATGTGGAAGTTTTCAAAGGAACCACATCCGCAAATTCTAATTATCGTCCCGACACGTGAGTTAGTTGCACAGGTGGTTCGTGAAGTGGAAAAGTTAACTCCATACATGAATGTTGCCGTTGGCGGCGTTTATGGAGGTACGAATATGAATACCCAAGCTGCGATGGTCTTGCAGGGACTAGATGTCCTTGTTGGAACACCCGGTAGAATTCTAGATTTAGCCGCAAATGGTTCCTTGCAATTGAAACACGCGAAAAAGGTAGTAATAGATGAGGTGGATGAAACCTTAAGTTTAGGGTTTCGTGCGCAGTTGCTGCGAATCTTTGAATTTTTGCCTGTGAAACGTCAAAATATGGTGTTTTCTGCGACTTTATCGGAGGAAGTGTCTGATTTCTTAGAGGCAAACTTCACTGTACCTGTTCGGGTAGAGGCGGCTCGTTCTGGGACAGCCCTTGCACAAATTGATCAAATTGGATACCGTGTTCCAAACTTTTTGTCAAAAGTTCAGTTGCTACATCATTTACTGGAGAATACAGAAGATTCCTCGAAAGTATTGGTGTTTGTCCAGTCGAGAGTTTTGGCGGATATGTTGTTTGAAGAAATGGAATCTTCCTTGCTAAACAGCGTTGGGGTCATTCACTCGAACAAAGCACAAAACTTCCGTTTTAATAGTGTTCAAAATTTCCAAACAGGTGTGTTTCGCGTATTGATCGCCACCGATTTGATTGCACGTGGAATTGATGTTACGGATGTTACACATGTGATTAACTTCGATATTCCTGAAATCCCGGAAAATTACATTCACCGTATTGGACGAACAGGACGTGCGGATAAAAACGGTGTAGCCATTACCTTTGTCAGTGAAAAAGATGCCGACTCCTTGTCTAAAATTGAATCTTTGATGCAACAGACTTTGCCGTTTACAGAGGTGCCTGATGAAGTGGAGCTAACAGATGAATTGTTAGAATTCGAAAAGCCGGTAGTTCAAATTCCTGGAAAACTAATCAAGCTGGCCAAACGCGAAGTGGGTCCAGCCTTCCACGAAAAGAAAGCCAAAAACAAAAAAGTAAATGTTCGCTATGACCACAAGAAGGCCATGATGGACAAATACGGGAAGCCGAAAAGAAAACGGAATTAATCTTTTTTCGTAATTCGAAGAAACCTTTCTAACTTTACGGCGTCTATTGGACAACTAAATCAATAAAAGTCAATTATAATGAAATTATCACTTACCCTAATTGTAACCTGTTTTATCGGCCTTGCTTATGGTCAAGCTGTTAAATCAGAGGATATAACGTATACGTACATCAAACTTCCAACAAATCCACTTCAACCAAAAGTGGAGAATTACTATTCTACAATCACTTCTTCATCTGAAGCTGCAAATGCGAAGTTAATGGCAGAATATGAGGCGGATAAAGCACGTGCGGAGGCAGATTACCAACGTGAATTAGCAGATTATCCAGCGAAAGTAAAAGCAGCTGATGATAAGTTTGCAAAAGAAATGGAGGTTTACAACGCGAAATCAACAGCAACGAAAGTGATTGAAAAACAATTGTTGAACGAAAATACGAAACCGGTTAAAGATTACGTAGCTCAACCTTACCGCAGAACGATTTCTCAACCAGTATTGAAATCAAGTTACGATTATCCATCTTTAGCTGCTACCTACTTGGTATTGGACGGATTTACAAAAGCACAAGTAAATGCACTTTCTTACTCAGTAAATATTGAAGGATACGAGCATTCTCAACCAATGATTAAATCAGAATCGAAAGATGAGGTTTCTGTGAAGGATGGAGTAAGAACAACTTATAAAGTGACTTATTATTGGGTCGAGTTCACTTACCGCATGCCAATGTCGGTTCGTGTTGCTGGTATGAATAACCAAGAAATTTTCTATGTTGCTCCAGCTGAACTTTCAGCATTCAAAACGTACAAATCAACTTCTTCTAAAACATCTCCTTCTTCTGATTTCTCTATGTTGGTGAAATCAACGGAAGAGACTTTGTTAAAAGAAAACTTGAAGTTCATCAATCATTTAGTGAATGATCGTATCGGATACGAAGTGACAACGCGTGCCACATCTTTGGACTATGTGAAATCTAAAAACGATGCACATGCTGACGTGATGGAAGCATACAACAACGCGACAATTGGATTGAAAACATTGACAACGAACGAAGCGTTAGCGAAACAAAAGTTAACAGCTGCGATCGATGCATTCAAAGTGATTTTGACTGAATCAGATGTCTACGACAAAAAAGCACGCATTGATAAAGATGTAACAGTAGCCGTTTATTTTGATTTGATTGAGTGTTATTTCGCGATGAGAAACACTGTAGATGCAGAGGCAGCATTGAAAAGTCTTGGTCAATTGGATTTATCTAACCGCGACAAAAAACAAAAAGAAAAAATGGAAGAATTGTTCTTGGATTTAACCCTTCGCAAAGCAGCGAACGGTTTGTAAGAATAAAACTATTCAACGATAAAAGGCTTGTGGAATCACAAGCCTTTTTTAATGGGTGAAAAAATAATTAAACAAGCGTTTAATTTTCTCAAAGTTTAAACAATTGTTTAAAATAACTGTTTAACTTTGCAGCGCCAAAAACAACATGAAAAAAGATATAACGACTGAACAAAAGATCAAAGATGCCGCTCGAAAGGTGTTTATGACCAAAGGTTTCTCTGGTTGTACCACCCGAGAGATTGCAAAGTCTGTTGGTATCAATGTGGCCTTACTCAATTATTATTTCCGTTCGAAAGGAAAATTATTTGAGTTGATTCTGGAGGCGGCACTTTCTGATTTTATTAATAGCATGGTCGATGTATTCAAGCAAGACCTTCCCTTAGAGGAGAAAACACGTATGCTCATCGATAAAGAATTTGAGTTCTTGCGAAAACATCCCGAGTTGCCTTTGTTTATTCACGCCGGACTCAATCAAGAATCTGATTCGGAGCTAGATCAGTCAAATTTTTTGGGACGCTTGCACGAGACAGGAATTTTCGAAGAATGTGAGAAAGCACAGTCGGAGGGACGCATGCGAAAAGTGAACATGATTAACGTTACCTTGTTATTCATGTCCAATTGCCATTTCCCCATTATGAGTAAAAAACTCATTTGTGGCATTTACCAAATTGATGATAACGAACACAATGCTCGTCTAACTGAGCACCAAGAAATAGTCAAAGAAATGTTGATTAATTATTTATTCCCTAATACCAATAAACATGCGTAAATCGTTTAAAATCGCAGGTCTGTTTTTGGTACTTTTTCACCTGAATACTTCACGTGCTCAAGTACTGGATCTACCCACCTGTATTCAAATGGCTGATACTGCCAACCTGCAAATTCGAAATGCTAATTTAGATGTGCTCATGAATGAGCGTCAAAGAGAAGCGTATCTTGCAACCCGAATGCCTCAGTTGAATTTCAACACTGATTACAAGTACAATGCCGTAATACCTGGTCAAATCATCCCAGCTTCCGCATTTGGTGGTCCAGTAGGAGTGTATAATACAGTGAAATTCGGTGTTCCCTTTGTTTTATCTAACAATTTGCAATTGACGCAAATCTTGTTCAATTCTCAAGTGAATTACGGACTAGCGGCATTGAAAATTAACACGGAGCTTGTTGGGACACAGCGAGACATCGCCATTCAAGAAGTACGTTATCAGGTTTCCAACACCTATTTCCTTTTGCAAGGTGTCAACCAACAATTGTCGTTTATTGATGCGAACATTGTTCACACCCGAGCGATTTTAAAGAACATGGAAGCTTCTTTAGCTCAAGGAATCATTATTCCAACGGAAGTGGATAAAATTAAAATCAATGAATTGAGTTTAATGAACAACAAATCCAACTTACTAGCAACGAAAGATCAACTAGAAAATTTGATGAAAATCCTTATCGGAATGCCGATAGAACAGCAGTTAGTCCTTTCAACGGATGCCATGGTACAAAAAACCATTTTAAAAGAGGCTTCTCCAAATCTTCTTCAATTGAATTTAGTGGAGTCACAACGTAAATTGAATGAGGCAGAAGCACAAGGGATTCGAATGAGTTACTTACCTAATCTGAATTTTTACGGAATATACAATTACAACATCAACTTGAAACCAGAAGATGACTTTAGAACAGGTATTCCTGGAGCGTTTCTTGGACTTCGTTTAGATTGGAACTTGTTTTCGGGAATGGAACGCGTGAATAAGGCAAAGTTGAATCAGTTAAACTTAGAGAAGATTGACAACCAATACGAGTTGTTGAATCAACAGTTGAATTATGCCATCACAACTAGCAAGCGCCAAATCACTGTTAAATCAGAATCCTTGGATGTCAGCAAAGAGCAACTTCGTCTGGCGGAAAATGTATATGCAAACGCTAATGTAAAGTTCAAAGAAGGTTTAATCAGTTCAAATGACTTGATCATGGCTGAAACTGGACTAGAGCAAGCACAATCCAATGTTGTTTCCTCTTACATACAATTGCGACAAGCAGAACTAGAATACTTAAAATCAATCGGAAACATAAAATAATAAGAAAATGAAACGAATTATCTCCATCGCAGTTGTAGCCATTGTGGTCATTGCTTTACTCGTTGTTAAATTGTTCTCAAACAAAAAGGCAGCAGAGGATAAAATATTTATTTACGATGCCAAACAATCCATTCTTGTGGAGGCAGAAAATCCAATCACGCACACGTTTGATCGTTCCATGAGTTTTCTAGGAATATTCGAAGCGAATCACCAAAATAATGTGGCTTCTGATGGTTCTGGAAAATTAATCGAATTGAATGTCAAAGAAGGTGATGTGGTTCGTAAAGGTCAAGTTTTGGCGCGTTTAGATAACGAATTAACACAATTGCAAATTGACAACGCAAAATTGAACATCGCACAATTGAAAAATGACAATGCACGTTTCGCTAATTTGCGTAAAGATCAAGCAATCTCAGCTATGGAAGCAGAGAAAATGGAGTTGGCACTTAAATCTGCGGAAGTTCAATTGAAGCAATTGCAAAAACAATTGAGAAGTTCATCCATCGTTGCTCCTTTTGGAGGCGTGGTGACGAAAAAATTAGTGGATCTTGGTTCTATGGTGATGCCGGGAACTCCTATCGTTGAACTCACCGATATTTCCTCTTTGAAATTGTCCATTTCTGTTCCTGAACGCGATGTGATGAAGTTTAAGAAAGGTCAATCGGTTGTCGCTTTTGCGGATGTTTACGGAACAACAGAGTTTAAGGGAAGCGTAAGCATGGTCGCTGTTCAAGCGGATGCTGCTCACAACTTTAAAATTCAAACGACCATTCAAAATACAGCGGTTAACAAAATCATGGCTGGAATGTACGGATCTGTTTCTTTAGAAAATTCAACAAGTGTAACGACCTTAGCGGTTTCTCGCAAGGCCTTGGTTGGATCTTCAAAAAATCCGCAAGTGTACGTTGTGCGTAACGGCAAAGCAATTCTAACATCATTTACGGCGGGAACGTCTGACGGTGAATACTTAGAGGTTGTTTCCGGATTGACGAAAAACGATGTAGTGGTTGTCAAAGGACAAGTGAATTTAGAGAATAACTCAAACGTTAAATTGTCTAAATAAACGAACATGACACTGACCGAATTATCGATTAAACGCCCATCGTTTATCATTGTAATCTTCACCATTCTAATTGGTGGTGGATTATTAAGCTACAATCAGCTCTCTTATGAGTTACTACCTGATTTCTCTCCGCCACTTTTAACGGTGACGACAACGTATCCTGGTGCTTCTCCAGCTACCGTAGAAACGCAAGTTTCGAAGCCAATGGAGGATGCCCTCAGTGGACTCGAGAACATTAGCGAAGTAACGGCATTTTCTTTGGATAATGCGTCCCTGATGTTGCTTGAGTTCAAAGCTTCTGCGGACATTGACAAATCGCTAGAAGATGCGCAACGAAAAATCAATAATGTACTGAATAGTTTGCCCGAAGGTGCGCAGACACCTGTCATTGCGAAAATTGAGCCGAATGCCTCTCCTGTATTACAGGTGAGCGCCGTGGCGTCGAATTTGGATGACCGTTCGCTGATGGAATTGATGGATGATCAAATCCTTCCACAGATTAAGCAAACAAAAGGAGTTGCGGAAGTTCAAGTGATTGGAGGTGAGCGTCGCTCATTTAGAATCAATGTGGATAAAGATAAGTTGAAACGTTACGGTTTGACTTTGACGAATGTCAATCAAGCAGTAGCTTCTTCCAATGTCGAATTCCCAACAGGGAAGGTGAAAGGGGAGAGCGAACAAATGACGGTTCGTCTTGCTGGGAAGTACACGAAAATTTCAGACATCGAAAACTTAATACTTTTCTCGCGTGGTATTTCTAGTGTCAAGCTGAAAGATGTTGCTGAAGTGGTTGATGCAACGGAGGATCAAGTGGCTGTTTCACGTTTGAATGGTGTAAATGGTATTGGACTTCGTGTCAAAAAGCAAAGTGATGCCAATGCCGTGGATATGTCCGTCGCGACAAAAGAACGCTTCAAGATCCTTGAGGAAAAGTACAAAAAAGAAGGATTGAAGTTTACGGTAGCAACGGATACTTCTCGTCCGACGGTAGAATCGGTTGATGCGGTAATCCACGATTTGGAATTAGCTGTCTTATTAGTTGCAGCGGTGATGTTGTTGTTCTTGCACAGTATGCGAAATGCATTCATTGTATTGATTTCCATTCCCGCTTCGTTGATTTCGACGTTTGTGGCGATGTACTTGCTCGGCTATACCCTGAATTTGATGACCTTGTTAGCAATGTCTCTTGTTATCGGTATTTTGGTGGATGACTCCATTGTGGTCCTAGAAAATATCTATCGTCACCTTCAAATGGGTAAAAAACGTCGTCAAGCTGCATTGGATGGACGAAACGAAATTGGATTCACTGCCTTAGCGATTACTCTTGTGGACGTCGTGGTATTCTCTCCGGTGGTCTTCATCGAAGGAACCATTTCGGATATTCTTCATCAATTCTCGATTGTGGTCGTAGTTTCTACATTGATGTCCTTGTTTGTCTGTTTCACCTTGACGCCTTGGTTGGCTTCGCGCTTTGCCAAAGAAGTGGAATTGAATCCAAAGAACCCTTTCCAAGCATTTTTGTTGTGGTTTGAACGACGCGTGACCATTTTCACAGATCAATACGTGAAATTAGTTGGCTGGTCTTTGAAGCATAAATTAATCATGGCTGGAGTGATTATTGGACTTTTCGTAGCAAGTTTCTCCACGATGGGACTTGGTATAGTTGGACAAGAATTCGTTGCGCAAGGAGATCAAGGAAAGTTCATGATCAAATTGAAATACGATAAGAGTACGACGTTTGAAGAGAACAATGCGATTACTTTGGAAATAGAACAATTCTTATTGGCTCAGAAAGATGTGATTGAAACCGTATTCGCCAATGTCGGTGGACCAAGTTCAGGAATGGGGGCAACGTCCTTTGGTTCTGAGAATCGCTCGGAAATCACGGTGAAAATGAAACCAGGGATGCAGAAAAAGTATCCTACGATGAAATACATGGATGAAATCAGCGATCGAATCAAAACGAAACATGCAGGAGTGGAGATTAAAGCGTTAAACATCGGGATGATTGAGTCCGAAGAAGCACCAATTGAAATGTTCTTGTCTTCCGATGATAACGACCTGTTAATCAGAGAGGCGAGAAGGTTGAAAGCGAAGATGTTGACGATACACGGAGCAAAGGATCCAGCGATTTCTACGGATGACGTCACACCAGAAGTGCGCATTGAATTGAACCGTGAGAAAATGGGTCAATTGGGATTGCCGATTGCCGTCGTAGGAATGCAATTACAAAACGCATTAACGGGTAACGACGACAGTCAATTCGATGAGAAAGGACATGAATACGACATCCGTGTAATGGTGGATGAATTTGACCGTAAAAATGTGGAGGACATCAAAAATATGACCTTCAATACTTCCGATGGTAAGCAAGTGGAGTTGGGCGAATTTGCAGAGGTTTCTGTCGAAAACGGGAATGGAACCTTGGAGCGTAAAAACCGCATTCCAAATACCACCATTCGTTGTTGGGTACTTGGAACAGCGGCTGGAAATGTTTCCGCTGAAATCGATAAATACTTAGAGAAAAATCCGTTGGATAAAAACGTGCGATTGACTTGGGGTGGAGAGATTAAACGTCAAAAAGAATCCATGGGAGCCCTAGGAATGGCGATGGGAATTGGATTGATTCTCGTTTACTTAATCATGGTCGCATTGTATGATAATTTTGTTTACCCATTCGTTGTATTGTTCTCGATTTTAGTGTCCTTGATTGGAGCGATCTTGGCTTTGGCGTTAAGTTCTTCCAATATGGGAATCTTTACGATGTTGGGAATGCTCATGCTGCTCGGACTCGTCGCCAAGAATGCGATTTTGATTGTCGATTTCACCAATCATCTGAAGGAAAAGGGAATGTCGACATACAGTGCCTTACTCGAATCGGTGAAGGAACGTATGCGTCCAATTTTAATGACAACGATTGCCATGGTAGTTGGGATGATTCCTATCGCCACAGCAACGGGATCAGGTGCGGAGTGGAAAAATGGACTCGCGTGGATTTTGATTGGAGGATTGACAAGTTCGATGTTCTTAACGATTATCGTCGTTCCAATGATGTATTACACCGTCGATCGCATTCAAGATAAATTACGCTCACGAACGAAAAAATTGATCGTGGATCTAGAAGATTAAGCGATTTTTCAATGTTTTAAAAAGCTCGTTTCGGTATGTACTGAAACGAGCTTTGTTTTTGGATGCAAGGGAACTAAAATTGTTAATGTTGAATAAGGTCTAACATTTCGGTTAAATTTTGATTTTGAAGTTTTGAAAATGCGAACCATTTTTTACCTAAATCCTTGAGCGATGCACCTATATGGTATATTTCGTTTCTGTCAATTATTAAGAAACGGTCATGTGATTTTTTAAAGATTTTCACCTCGATTTTCGGATATTGTTGATTATGTTTTAGTAAATCTAATTTTAGGTCATTTCCTAAATGGTGTATGAAAATTGTAGCATTGACTTGTTTTTCGCGCTTTGAAAGCAACATTAAAATTGTTTCATCACAATAGTTGTCAAATAGGTGTATTGATTTTTTTGCTGACTTAACGAGTTTGCATATAAGAACATAAGCGTCAAAGATTTGTCCATCAAAAAAAACGCCTTGTTGTGGAGGAAGTTGAGAGTGAATGAAAATTTCAATGTCTTTCGTTTTTATTTGAACTTGATTTAATTGGACTTCAAGATCATGCATTCGTTGATTTATTTGATATTCACTGATTAAGTACTTTTTTAAAACTGAATTAGCCCATATTCTGAAATGGGTGCCGATGATAGATTTAACTCTATATCCTACTGAAATAATGACGTCTAAGTTGTAAAATAGTGTTTTATATTTCTTTCCATCATGGGCAGTAGTTAAGTAATCCTTAATAACTGAATGTTGGTCTAATTCTCCTTCCTTAAATATATTCTTTAAATGAATGTTGATGTTTGCCTTTGATGTTTTAAATAAATCAGCCATTTGACTTTGAGAAAGCCACACGGATTCATTCTCAAGTCTAACTTCAATTTTGAAGACAGAAAATCATTTTCGTAAAACAAAAAGGCTCCGTTTAACTCTGACATATCTAATTGAATTGTTATTCAATGACTATTTTTTTAAGTTGAATATGATCATTCATTTTCATTTGAATGTAATAAACCCCATTTGGAATATCTTCTATATCAAAATGATTGATTAAATGAGAGATTCCCAGGGTTCTAATTATTCTGCTATTCAAATCCATCAATTCTACAGTCGCCCCAATCATTGCTTCATCTACCTGAATGCTCAAAACATCCTTCACTGGATTCGGGTAAATCATCCATTGTTCAAAGGTGTTTTCTGAAACGGACACATCCACTTGAAAATTACTTGTACTGTAAGTGCATCCAAATGGATCCGTTAGTTGAACATGGTAGTCTCCATTCGAAAGCGGTGTAAGCGTATCGTTTTGTTGGCTTGGAACCAAAACACCATCTAGGAACCATTCAATCGTAGATGCTACTGGATAATTCGATAAAACCAAGTCATTGGTGCTAGTCATCGCAATACTTGGGAAGACGAATGGATTGCAATAAATAGCTGTCAGCGTATCGGAAAAGCTGACGCAGCTGTTTGGATTAATTGCGACTACCGTGTAAATGCCACTGAGGTAAACCACATAATTGGGATTCGTGGCGCCGGCAATTGGACTCCCATTTACATACCATTGATAAGCGTAACCTAAATCTACAGTGCTGATCGTGTGAAGTGCCTGGTCATAGGTGATGACTGGCGTTGGTGGATATCCGTAGACGTGTATCGTATCCTGTGCAACAACGTTTGGACTCGGATAGATCAGTTGATGGTTTATGGTATAATTGAAATTAGAAGTTCCAGCACCGCAACCATTGCATCCATTTAAATTCAAGGTGTGACTTCCCATAAAATCGTCCGCGCCAAAATAAGATTCTCCAAAACTGTCATCGGCTTCCCATATTTCAACTACGTAAGTGTTCGATGGATTTAAATTAATGCTCGTGTTCCATTGGACAGGTGGATTCTGGTCGCCAATGATCGTAGATTGATAAATCAAGGTGCCATTTTGAAATAATTTGAAATAGGCATCAGCATTTTCGTAGGATGGAAAGGAATTTCCGTAATTGCTCATGCTGTTGATATGTACATTTGACAACGTGTAAACATCTGTTGTGTCCAAGTTATTCCAAGCAGTGTAATGAACAATATAGTCTCCGGGTGCAGTATACACTTGTGGAGCGGGATTTTCACTCAAGGAAATGTTTCCGTTTCCAAAGTTCCATAGATAGGAGAGCATTCCAGGATTGTTATTTGTGAAATTTACGGTAATCGGTGCGCAACCGGATGAACCAATCATGTCAAAACCATTATTGGAAACACTTGCGGTACTTGGTAGGACCTCCATGTAAATTTGAAAGGTGAATGGATAACCTTGGACGACCGTTAAATCCGCAATGACTGTTACGTCGATCGTGTATTGTCCAGCGAGTAGGGGAGTTCCGCTGATGTGGACACAGCCATGTTGACTCACTTGTGGATTGTAATCACAATTGTTCGCCACATTATTGCATTGCCAGGAAAGTCCGACAGGCAGCGATACCGAAAGAATGTGGAAGTTGGTGAAGTTGTAGCCCATCGTATCTAAAGGCATGACAAAGGTAATGTCAGTTCCATACGATTGTCCCACATTTCCTGTTGGTAGCGTATCTGGATAAATTCCCGTTGCCGTTTGATTAAAGTCGATGGAACAAATTTGAGCGCGAAAAGAAGAAAAGACACAAATGAATAGAATAACAAGTAAGTTTTTCATGGTGAAGTAGTTAGGTTTCTTAAAATTAGAAATAAACTTAGTCCTCACCAAAATCAGGCTGACGAATATTCGAATTTAAACGGATATAGTCGTTGTGTTTGCGCTTTTACGCCCGTGGACCTAATTCGATCAATTCGAGGTCGTGAATGCGATCTTCGGTGATGCAGAAACGCAAAATCGTTTTGACTTTGTGGAATCCTTTGTAGCCACATGCACCGGGATTCATCCACAACATGTTGAATTTCGGGTCCATTTGAACAAGTGTAATGTGCGAGTGACCACAAATAAACAATTGAGGTGCTCCATTTTTCATTAATTCAGCATAGGCGGGATTCGCGTATTTACCCGGACGTCCAGCAATGTGCGTGATCAAAACCGAAACTCCTTCCACTTGAAATCTTAGAAATTCTTTGGTGTCCTTGCGGATGTGATGGTC
>JBEDJV010000025.1:0-11683 GCA_041172545.1 Bacteroidota bacterium
ATGGCTTTATCTAAGACACCATTGATAAACAAGTTACTTTTCGGTGTACTGTAAAACTTGGAAATCTCAATATACTCGTTCAAGGTAACTTTGGTCGGAATACTGCTACACGTTTGTAATTCGGTTAATCCCATTTTCAACAGGAGAATATCCATTTTTGCAATACGGTCTAATTCCCAATTCTGAGCAAACTCATCAATCATCGCCTCGTTTTCCTCATTCATTTGAATGGTTTTGCGCAACAAGTTGACAATAAATTCTTTTTCGTCGTCATTTTCTTTGTAGAGTGGAAGGACTTCAAAAGAGCTTCCTTCTTTCCAAGACTTCATGGTTTTCATCGCCATCGAGCAACAAAGGTCTAAATCGTCGGCCCAATAGATGCTTTTCTCGTCAAAGAAATACTGAATCAAATCAGAATTCGCAATCTCTGCTTTAAACAATTGTAAAGCAAAAGCCATGTCCTCCTCTATTCCTTCAGAATCATTATTCATGTGTTCAAAGAACACTTCCGACTCCAAGACAGCAAGGTACATTTTTCTAAAAATCTCTTGACTTTCAGCACCTAACCAATTGACTTTACGTATTTCGCTAAGTTTTGTCAGTTCATATGAAGATTCGATGGCCTCAATCAACTTATTGTTCACGAACTTAAGGTTCGGATTTAAGTCTTCTTCTGTCGGACGCATTTTCTTTTTATGTTCATCCATGCGGTTTTGTGCCGCACGTTTCAACTCTGGGAGCGTCAAGATCATAAATAAGTACATGTCATACATTCTTTCCACGGCTGAAAGTAATTCCTTTTCAGCTTTGAGGATACTTTCCTCTTCGCTTTGAAAGAAAGCGTAAAGAATTTGGAGTACTTTAATTCGTAAGTGTCTTCTATTGAGCATTCTGGTTTTTTACAGATTCAAACTTCCTTTGGACTGAACACGTTCTTCAGCCATTTTATTCGCAATCTGATAGGTCGGAACACCTTCGTCTTGTGAACGTTTCACAATATTATAGATCGTTCCGTAAATTTCTTCTGCTTTTTGATGTGCCCAATCAAGGGTTAAACCCTCCACTTCAGAGAAACAGTTAATCACACCACCTGCATTGATCGCAAAGTCCGGTGCGTAAACAATTCCACGTTTCATCACTTCTAAACCATGAATCTTTTCGTCCTTCAATTGATTGTTTGCGGCACCAGCAATGACTGAGCAAGTCAAACGAGCCAATGTCTCATCATTCACTGTTGCACCAAGTGCACAAGGAGCGTAAATGTCCATTTTCACGTCATAGATTGCATCCGGCTCAACGATTGTCGCACCGTATTTCTCCGAAACGCGTTTCAATGCTTCTTGATTGATGTCCGTAATGAACACATTCGCATTTTCTTTCGCTAAGTGAGAAACTAAATACTCTCCAACGTGTCCAACCCCTTGAACGGCAATTGTTTTTCCGCTCAAATCATCGGTTCCATACTGTATTTTCGCAGCGGCTTTCATCCCCATGTACACACCAAAGGCAGTTACCGGAGATGGATCACCACTTTTTCCAGGTAGTCCAACGACGTAGTTAGTCTCTTCACTCACCCACTGCATATCGGAAGGAGAAATCCCCACATCCTCAGCCGTGATGTATTTTCCTGCAAGTCCATTCACGAATTGACCAAAACGACGGAAAAGAGCTTCCGATTTTTGGGTTTTTGAATCTCCAATAATCACTGCTTTCCCTCCACCTAGGTTTAATCCCGAAATGGCATTTTTATAGGTCATTCCTCTTGATAGACGCAAAACGTCGTTCAACGCTTCCATTTCATTGTTGTACATCCACATACGGGTTCCACCTAAAGCGGGACCTAAAATGGTATTATGCACAGCGATGATCGCTTTTAAGCCTGTAGTGTGATCATTACAAAATAGGATTTGTTCGTGTCCCATCATGGACATCTGTTGGATAACAGGATTTGAATTCAAATCTGTTAAGGAAGTAACTGTCAAATCAGACATGTTTTTGCTTGAGTTCGTTAACTAATCAGATGAATGGTTACTTTTGTAACGCTATTCAACGCTGGCAAAATTAGAAAATAAAACATGAAGTCCCTTCAATACTTAAATAAATATTTCCTAAAATATAAATGGCGCTTGCTATTGGGGATTCTATTTACTGTTGTCAGTAATTATTTCGGGGTTCAAATGCCTATTTACTTTAAGAACGCCATTGACAAACTTCAAGTCAACGCTTCCGATACGCAGCCCAATGATATTCTTTGGCTCGCTTTTCAATTAGGAGGGATCTATATGTTGTTGTCCTTAGCAAAGGGATTCTTCTTGTTCTTAATGCGTCAAATGATTATCGTCATGTCGAGATTCATCGAATTCGATCTGAAAAACGAAATCTACACACATTACCAAACGTTGGACCAGGGATTCTTTAAGCGCAATTCAACGGGAGATTTAATGAATCGAATTTCAGAAGATGTTGGATTGGTGCGCATGTACCTTGGACCGGGAATCATGTACATTATCAATTTGATTATCGCTTTTACCTTGATCGTCACTCAGATGATTCGGATCAGTCCATCTTTGACGCTTTGCGTGCTCATTCCACTTCCGATCATGTCAATTTTGATTTACCGCGTTTCATCGCGAATGAATGCGATGAGTACTTTGGTCCAAAAAGAACAATCGCTCTTATCTTCGCTTGCGCAGGAAACTTTCGCTGGTATCCGCATCATCAAAGCCTACAATCGCGAAAAGGAGACTGAAGAAAAAATGGGGCAAAGTGCTGAGAACTATAAAAAACAAAGCATGCGATTGGTGCTCGTAAATGCCTTTTTCATTCCAACTATTATGTTTTTAATTGGCATCAGTATTTTGATTGCCGTTTATTATGGTGGAATCCTATCCTTCACTGGACCTAAAAACGAGCGCATCTCCATCGGGGACATCGTTGCATTCATCATGTTTGTGAATAGCCTTACATGGCCTTTTGCCAGCTTGGGATGGGTTTCCAGTATCATTCAACGCGCATCGGCATCCCAGAAACGCATTAACGAATTCCTCCTTACAAAACCAAACATTGTGAACACGGAAACGGGGGACTTTGACTTTCAAGGCAGCATTGCATTTGAGCAGGTTCGTTTCGAGTATCCTGTCACCAACATTACTGCTGTTTCCGATGTATCATTCCAGGTAAATAAAGGAGAGACCCTTGCCATTGTCGGACATACGGGAAGTGGAAAATCAACCATCAGCTCCTTATTGATGCGTCAATACGATCCTCAAAGTGGAGAAATATTGATTGACGGAAAACCCTTAAGTTCGATTAATCTGCATGCGCTTCGAAGTCAAACAGGAATTGTACCGCAAGATGTTTTCTTGTTCTCTGATACCATTCGTGAAAATGTTCAATTTGGTATGAACGACCGCACTTGCAGCGAGGAAGAACTCATTGAAGCCTGTAAAATGACGCATGTCTATCACAATATCCAAGCTTTCCCAGATGGATTCGATACCTTACTGGGTGAACGCGGGGTGAATTTAAGTGGTGGACAAAAACAACGAATTAGTATTGCTCGGGCACTGTTGAAAAAACCGAAGTTGTTGATTTTAGATGATTGTCTATCCGCTGTGGATACCGAAACGGAGGAAATTATCTTAAGAAACCTCGAAAGTGGGAAAGAAAATCGAACAACAATTATCATTAGCCACCGAATTTCCACCATTCGAAATGCCACAAAAATCATCGTCATTAGCGACGGATCAGTCATTGAAAGTGGAAATCACGAATCCTTAATGCGTCAAAAAGGAACGTACTTCGACATGCACGAACAGCAGTTGCAACAGGAGGAGTATTGAAAAAACACCCCTAATTCCGAATTTATTAACACACATTTGTTTGTCTTTTTTTGAAACAACTCGTTGATTTTCAGCGTAAGTTAGCTCAAACTTTAAAACAAACAACTATGAAAAAGTTTATGATTTTTGTCAGTGCATTAACGTTGTCAGGAACAATGTTCGCACAAAAACCCGCGAGTGATGACGCTCATTATTCGTTAGAAGGACTAGCTAACTTGAATACCACTGATGGTATGAGTTGGACAGCTCCTTCCATTCGTTTACGTTACTTTGTAAACGACAATATTGCAGCGCGTCTTCAATTTGGATTTGGCGGTGATGGTTCATCTGTCGCTGGTTTACCAAGTAAGGAAACGCATTTATATTCAAATGCCGCTGGTGATGCAAACGGTACTGTTCAAATTGATCGAAGTGCTTGGGATTTAAAATTAGGTGGTGAATACCATTTAAAAGGAACAGATAAAATGTCTCCTTATTTCTCAGCTAACATTGGATTTGGAAGTGGTTCAGAGAAACAAACATGGACAGATGTTTTCTATTCGAATCCAGTTGACCCAACTTCAGCTTTAGGTTACAGCCAAGGATTTTCAGTTGCCGCTTCTGGTGGTTACAAAACATTTGGTTGGGGACTTGGTGCAGGTTTCGATTACTATGTTGCGGACAACTTATATTTAGGTTTAGAATTAAACTTAACAAGTACAAAAGTTAGTCACGATGACACAGTAACGGAAGCTACAACTCCGGCAGGAGCATCTACATCAACTACCCTTGGAAGTACTATGTCTTATACAAACATTGGAGCCGCTCACGGATCTGTTCGTATTGGATGGAGATTCTAACAACAGTTAAACATTCGGAAAGGGGGACTTCGGCCCCCTTTTTTGTTTTCCCATATTTCGTATCTTTGACCCCGTTATGAAAGAAAGAAACCGCATTGAAGTTTGCTTCACGCCAGGAGAATATGAATATTTCAAAGGAGAATACGAAATTGTTGTTGTAATCGATGTATTGCGCGCAACATCAGCGATTTGCGCTGCTTTTGACAATGGCATTAAATCAATCATCCCAGTTCCAACCGTAGAAGAAGCCTGGGAATACAAGAAAAAAGGATACTTGGCAGGTGCAGAACGCAAAGGTCAAATTGTGGAAGGATTCGACTTTGGCAACTCCCCTTTTTCTTACATGCGTGAAGATTTCAAAGGACAAGAAGTCGTATTAACAACAACCAATGGAACCAAATCGTTAGACGTTGCGAAAGACGCAGAAATCGTTGTGGTTGGTTCATTCCTTAACTTGAATTACTTAAATGAATGGCTTGTTCAACAAGAAAAAAACATTCTTTGCTTATGTTCTGGATGGCAGGATAAATTTAATTTAGAAGATACGATTTGTGCTGGAGCCATTTCAGACTTCTTAATCACATCAGGGAAATTTACTTCTGAAGAGGATTCAAGTATTGCTGCAAAATACTTATATTTATCTGCAAAGGACAACTATTTAGGTTACTTAAAATCAAGTTCTCATCGTCGCCGATTGAAAAACTTGAATTTGAATGAGGACATTAAATATTGCCTAACGCCAAATCAAACAAACGTTATTCCGATTCTAAAAGATGGTAAATTGGTTCAATTGTAGATTCCTAGTATTCCTTGTACTCTTAAGTGTACTATTACAAAGTAGCACGCGCAAAGCAGACAAACTTACTTGGGGATTTTTTGGACACCAACGCATCAATCGCATTGCCGTTTTTACCTTACCGGCACCGATGTTCGGTTTTTACAAAGAACACATTGAATTTCTTACGGAGCACGCAGTTGATCCAGACAAACGACGCTATGCAGTAGAAGGCGAAGCGCAATGTCATTACATCGACTTGGACCATTATTACAAAACCGGCGAGAATCCATTTGACTTGATTCCAAGACGTTGGAAAGATGCTGTCGAAAAATACTCTGAGGACACTTTGCAAACGTACGGCATCGTTCCTTGGCACATCGTTCAAATGAAATATCGACTTCAAAAGGCATTTGAAACGAAAAATGTTGATTTAATCTTGAAATACTCCGCAGAAATTGGACACTACATCGGTGATGCACATGTTCCTTTACATACGACCGAAAACTACAACGGACAATTAACGGGACAAAGAGGAATTCATGGACTTTGGGAAAGTCGTTTGGTAGAAATCAACGCAGAAGACTACGATTATTTCGTTGGAAAAATCAAGTACATTTCCAATGTTCAAGATTACGCTTGGGAAGCAGTAAGAGCATCGCACTTAGCCTTGGACTCTGTCCTGCGCATGGAAAAAGAACTATCAAAAGAGTTTCCATCTGATAAAAAATACAGTTTCGAACAACGAGGGAATGTCACGATTTCCGTTTATTCTAAGGAATACTGTACCGCTTACCATCAACGATTGAATGGAATGGTCGAAAGACGCTTAAAAGCAGCGATTTTAGCCGTTGGCTGTGTATGGTATACTGCGTGGATCGACGCTGGTCAACCTGACCTGAGTAAATTGCAGACTGTTCCTCCGACAGCTGAACTATTGAAGGAATTCGCAGATTTGGATGCACATTTTCACAACGACAAGCATTTTGGTCGGATTTGTGATTAGGAATTAAAAATACTGTTTACTCGTTTTTGATTTAACTGTTTTGTAATTAAAAAAACTGTTTCCTCGTTTTTGGTTGAACAGTTTTATAATTCAAAAAAAATGTTGGACGTTTTTGGTTGAACTGTTTTATCATTCAAAAAACTAATTAGCTCAAACTGCGGTAGCGAATGCGTTTCGGTCCGGCGTCACCAAGGCGTTTGCGGCGGTTTTCTTCGTATTCTGAATAACTTCCTTCGAACCAATACACTTGTGAATCCCCTTCAAAAGCTAAAATGTGTGTACAAATACGGTCTAAGAACCAACGGTCGTGGGAAATGACTACGGCACATCCTGCAAAGTTTTCGATTCCTTCTTCCAAGGCACGTAGTGTATTCACGTCGATGTCGTTCGTTGGCTCATCGAGCAATAGTACATTTGCTTCTGTTTTCAAGGTCATGGCTAAATGCAAGCGGTTTCGTTCTCCACCTGAAAGAATGCCTACTTTTTTGTTCTGATCTGCACCGATGAAATTGAATTTCCCTAAATACGCTCGAGAATTGATTTTCTGACTACCAATTTCAACATACTCAAGTCCATTGGAAACCACTTCGAAAACCGTTTTATCCGGATGAATATCCTTGTGAGTTTGATCGACATAGCCAATTTTCACTGTTTCACCAACGGTAAATTCACCCTGATCGACTTTCAGTTCGTCCATAATCATTTTGAAGATCGTGGTTTTACCGGCACCATTTGGACCAATAATTCCAACAATTCCTGCAGGCGGTAATTTGAAATTCAAATCATCGTACAATAATTTATCCCCGAAGGACTTAGCTACATGCACGGCATCAATCACATTGTTTCCAAGTCGTGGTCCATTTGGAATTGGAATTTCCAAAATCGCATCTTTTTCGCGTGCGTCCTCCGACAACATTTTATCGTAGTTCTGCAAACGCGCTTTGCTTTTCGCTTGACGTGCTTTTGGATTCATGCGCACCCACTCTAACTCACGAGCTAACATCTTCTGACGCTTCGATTCGGATTTCTCTTCCTCTTTCAAACGGTTACCTTTTTGCTCCAACCAAGAGGAGTAATTTCCTTTCCACGGAATTCCTTCTCCACGGTCAAGCTCAAGGATCCATCCAGCAACGTTATCCAAGAAATAACGGTCGTGGGTGACGGCAATCACCGTTCCTTTGTATTGTTGTAAATGTTGTTCTAACCAATCAATCGATTCTGCGTCCAAGTGGTTGGTAGGCTCATCGAGCAATAAAATATCTGGATTTTGCAACAACAAGCGACAAAGTGCTACGCGACGTTTCTCTCCACCTGATAATGTCTCAATCAATTGATCGTCTGGCGGACAACGCAAGGCATCCATTGCGCGCTCGAGTTTCGTGTCTAATTCCCATGCATCTAGGGCATCGATTTTATCGGAAACTTGTCCTTGACGAGCGATTAACTTGTCCATTTTATTAGGATCATTCAGGATTTCTTCATCCATAAATGCCGCATTGATTTCCTCGTATTCTTTCAAGGCATCCACCGTTTCTTGGGCGCCTTCCATCACGACTTCTTTCACCGTTTTGGTTAAATCTAAATCCGGTTCCTGTGCTAAATAACCAACAGTGTATCCTGGTGAAAAAACGACATCTCCTTGAAAAGATGGATCGAGTCCTGCAATGATTTTCATCACCGTTGACTTACCAGAACCATTTAAACCGATGATTCCGATTTTCGCTCCATAGTAAAAGGACAAATAAATATTTTTGATGATTTGTTTTCCAAGTGGAGTGGTTTTGGACACTCCCACCATAGAGAATATGATTTTCTTATCGTCTGACATGTTTTTATAATTTAATTTGGCAAAGGTAAAATTTAGCGAGTGAATCGAATTAATCTAATTTCACTTTATCGTATTCTTTGTTTTTCAAAATCTCGATTGCACGTTGCAAAATCTCATTCGAATCGTTGTAAATCTGGAACATTTCATTTGTTCCGAACATATCGGAAGCAATGTTTGACTTCAAACGTAGTTTAATTAAATGCTCGCTTGTTTTATATCCCTCCTCATCAAACTTCAACTCGGGATTCTCTTTTTGAACATACGCGAAAAATGCATCCATAAACGCTTGATCACATTGGAAATTCGTTTTGTACGCTTCAAACGTTGGGTATTTAGCCTTTAATTCGGCTCTTTTTTCATTCACAAAGTTGAAGGAGAAATTATTGACAAATCCGCCTTGAATTAATTCGCCAAAATACTTCGAATTCTCCGTTGTATCTAGTGGCACAAAGAAGTCCGGCATGATTCCTCCACCTCCGTAAACGGTACGATGTGTTTTCAATGTTTCAAATTTCAAAGAATCTGGCATTTTGATGGAATCCGCATGAATGAACTCTCCGTTCAAAAATCGTTGCGTGATGTCCTTGCGGTACGTTTCGGTGTCCTCGTATGGTTTCTGAATAAACCTACCAGTCGGCGTGTAGTAACGTGCGATGGTCAAACGGATTTCAGATCCATCAGAAAGTGGCATTGGACGTTGAACGAGTCCTTTACCATACGTTCTTCTTCCCACGATTAATCCACGGTCCCAGTCTTGAATGGAACCAGAAAGGATTTCGCTCGCGCTCGCGCTGTATTCATCTGTCAATAATATCAATTTACCTGTTTCAAACAGTCCTTTTTTTCCAGCACGCAAATTACTTCGAGGCTGTGAACGTCCTTCTGAATAAACAACTAACTTATCTCCAGAAAGAAACTCATCCGCTAATTTATGTGCAGCGTCTAAAAGTCCACCACCATTGCCTTGTAAGTCGAAAATCAAGTTTTTCATTCCCTGCGCTTTCAGTTGATTCATCGCCTTCAACACTTCTTCCATCGTTGTTCTAGAAAAGCTGTTTAATTTGATGTATCCTGTTTCTTGGTCAATCATATAAGAAGCATCAACAGAATAAACGGGGATTTTATCTCTCGTCACCGTGTATTCTAAGATTTTGTTTCCTTTTCGACGAACCGTGATTTTCACTTTTGTTCCAAGTTCACCCATTAACTTGGCACGAACCTCTTGGTTTTTTAGTCCAATTCCAGCAATATTTACCGCGTCTACAGCAATGATTTGATCGCCTGGAAGTACACCTAACTTTTCTGATGGTCCACCAGGAATGGTCGCAACAACGTGCAGCGTATCCTTCATGATTTGAAAACGAATTCCAATTCCAACAAAACTTCCGTTGATTGTCGATTGCGCTTCATTCAATTCCTCGGCTGGAATGTATGTTGAATGCGGATCCAACTTCTCCAACATCGCAATAATTGCTTCCTCTGTCAATTCCTTTCCATTTACCGGATCAACGTAAAAACGAAGAATATTGTCCATGACTTCATCAAATTTCTGCGAAGTACTGCGTTCAGATGGATCAAACTGGCTGAATCCAATCATTGGAAGAAGGCAAACAACTAGTAAAAAGAACTTTTTCATGTATGACGATTTAGAAAGAGAAAAACAAAAATAGTAACTCCCTCGGATGAACGCACAGAAACATTAACTTTGTTTAAAAGATTTTTACATTTTATGAAGAAAGGAAAGAACCATCAGATGAGACTATTTCTCAAAAAGGCCGGGAAAATACTGAGCACTTTTTCAAAATGGTTTTCCATCCTTCTTTTCTCTTACCTCTTTATTTACTTCGTTCTTTCCTTTATTTTGTCACGCATTACCGTAGAAGGACAGAACCAAAAAAAATCAAGCGTTAAAATCTATTTGATGAAATCTGGCGTTCATACGGACTTTGTTCTGCCTATTAAAACAGACGTCATCGACTGGACAAAGTCCTTTCCTCGTGAGAATACAGGATTTAACGACAGTACCACAAAGCTCATCGCTATTGGTTGGGGAGACAAAAACTTTTACATGAATACTCCGGAATGGGCGGATTTAACGGTGAAAACAGCTATTTCTGCTATGACAGGACTTGGGAATTCAGCCATCCACGCAACGTATCACTATGAAATCCTGAGCGATCGACCGGTGATTCAATTGTATTTATCCAAAAAACAATACCGAGAATTGGTTGGATACATCCAACAACAATTAGTTAAAAACAAGAACGGAAATACCGTTTTCCTTCCCGCTCAAAACAAAAAAGTAGTGAGTGGTAACGACGCTTTTTATGCTGCCCACAATCGCTACAGCATGCTATTGACCTGCAATTCGTGGATTAATCGCGGACTAAAGGCATGTCATAAGCGCGCTTGTTTATGGACGCCATTTGCCAGTGGTATTTTTTATCAATATGGAAAATAAACGCCTCACACTCGTCCTTTTTTTATGTTGCCATCTTTCAATTTTTGGACAAATGATTCCAAAGGATACGACACAGCGATTTTTGATTTTCATTAACGGGAATCGCGGGCCGAAAGCCAACCATGAAACGACGGATAACCGTTTGCACGAAAAAGATCCAACTGGATACTGGTATGCCATTGACGACACCATTCTTAAACGTTTCCCCGGTGTAAAAGCCGTGTATTTTGACGGACATCATCCGGTGAATACTTCTCAACACCGAACGGAATTCAACTTTGCAAAGTCCTATTTCTTTTCGCGCTTTTGTTGGATTTCTAAACGCAGTAGATGGGTGTTGAATAAAAGACCGAATCCTGAAGGATTTCAATTACGGGTCGACCATGGACAAATTGCGGGCGAAAATCTTCTTACCTACTTTGCACAACACAACATCCCATTGAATCAAGTGAAAATCGACATCGTTTGTCACAGCATGGGCTACGCTTATTCCCTCGGAATGTTTGATGCAATGAAGTCCAAGGTACAATTTGGAAAATTCCTGATTCTATCTCCAGAAAACGCCAGTGCTCAAGGACGCGACTGGAACTATTTCGACGAAGTTTGGCAATATGGTTCACGGGCGGACGACAAACAATCGGACCCGATTTGTTACCAAGATGGTATCGCGCCACAAGTGGCTGTTCCGGGGATTGAAAATGTGCCGTTTACAAAAGGTGGAAGAATTTACATCCCTCCCACTTGGCCCAAACGAAAAAAAGGATTCATTAAAAGCCATCATTTATTGTACTATCAATGGTTTCATGAAATCAAACCTGGAGACCGTGGATACTTTCAATTATAGCATTTATGGACAAACTACGCAGTCCATTTCTGTCGAAAATGTCGAAGGACTCCAAAGCGTAATTGGTGAAAATTCTTAACTTTGGGAC
>JBEDJV010000026.1:0-15412 GCA_041172545.1 Bacteroidota bacterium
AGCCTATTCACAAGGTGAAATTTTGGAAGGAAAATCAGGAGAAAGACTCTTATTTGCTGTTTCATGACAAAACTTTTAGTTGTTTTATTCTTCCTTCATATACTCGTAGCCTGTCAACCAGAGGCCACTAAAAAACCTTCGCATCTGATCGAGGAAGAAAAGATGAGCCTTATTTTAGAAGAGGTGTTACTGATGGAAAGTCATTATCAAAGCAAATTTGGGATACCAGGTGTTTACAAAGATGCATTAGACAAATCTCTCCTGGTGATTTTCAAAAAACACCAAATTACTAAAAAGCAATTCAAAGAAAGTTATGTGTTTTATGCGAGTCAACCGGAAACGTTCAAAGCGCTCAACACATCAATAATGGATAGGCTCAGTCGTCAGATCCCTTAGAAACTGTGGTGTTCTGCGCTAACAGGGTAACCTAGAAAACGCTCCGCTTTCTCATTAAATAAAGCGGCAGATTCAGAAGTAAAAAATGCACACTGACCACTTTTTGACAATTTTTCATCCATTTCCGGATGAGCAAGTAGGTATTCTGATAATTTCTTTGCGACAATTGGACCTTGAGACACCACACGAATGTGTTTTCCTGCGATTTGCTGTATTTTCTCCTCAATTACTGGATAATGTGTACACGCAAGAACAATCGTGTCTATAAGTGGGTCGTTTTTTAGTAGCTCTTGAACATCCTCTTCAATGAAATGAATTCCCGCTGGATGATGGTGCTTTTCATTTTCGATCAACGGCACCCACATCGGACAAGCATGTTGAGAAACAGAAATATCTGGTGCAAATTTTTTCAATTCGATCAAATAAGATTCACTTTGAACGGTACCTGTTGTGCCCAATATTCCGACGTGTCTTGTTTTACTTAAAAATCCGATCTCCTCGGTACTTGGACGAATGACACCGAGCACACGTTTTTGTGGGGCTATTTTGGGTAAATCCTGCTGTTGAATGGTACGCAATGCTTTCGCTGAGGCAGTATTGCAGGCAAGAATTACAAGAGGGCATCCTTGATCAAATAAAAATTGAACGGCTTCTAATGTATATTCATACACAACATCGAAGGATCTATTTCCATAAGGAGCTCTTGCGTTATCACCAAAATACACGTAATCAAATTCAGGCAGTGCTCTTTGCACCTCATCGAAAACGGTTAATCCACCGTATCCGGAGTCAAAAATACCGATGGGAGCTCTTTTATTCATGATTCAAAACTAAACAAAAAAGGCAATCACATGGATTGCCTTTCATTTTAATCTATATTCTCGTTATTTTTTAGTTGACGCTGCATCCAAAATCAATAACTCTGTAATTACTTCATTTGTAATGTCCATTCCGCCTTTGTAATACATCGTCATGGAAGATTGATCTAACACATAGCTCAATTTTTTTCGTTCTGCTACGATTTCAATCGCTTTCTGAACTCGTTCTAAAATTGGAGAATTTAACTGTTCGCTGTACGATTTCAATTCTTGTTCCAATTCCGCTTGGCGTGTTTCCAAGTTTTGTTGCATGCGCATTAATTTATTTTGCTCATTTTCTTTAATCATTGGAGGCATATTATCTCCATCTGCCATGAATATTTTATACGCTGATTCAAACGCTTTTTGCATTTCTTCTAATTCCGAAACTCCTGATTTTTGAATTTGGTCTAGTTGAGAAATTGCCGCTTTGCGAGAAGGCATCGTGTCTAATAGTTTTTGTGAATCCACGTGTGCAACTTTTGATTGAGCTGCTGCTCCAAATCCAATAAATAAAACCAATCCTAATAGTAAATTTTTCATTCTTTATGTTTGTTACTTTGTTATACCCATTTCTTCAAGAACAGAATCGCTCATGTCGAATTCCTTCTCTGCATAAACCAAATTGCTTTGATTTGCTTTATCAAAAACGAAGGAGTATCCTTCTCTCTTTGCTACTTTTTTCATTGCGGTAAAGACCCTATCTTGAATAGGTTTCACCAACTCTTGACGTTTTTGGAAATAATCACCTTCAGAACCAAAATGCTGTGTTTGAAGATCTATGACGTCTTTTTCCAATTTTTCAATTTCAGTTTTACGCTTTTCCTTTTCCTCTTTTGGAAGAAGTACTTCTTCACGGTCGAAACTTGACTTTTTCGTTTTAATCACCTCATAACGTTCTTCAATTTCTTTTGTCCAACGTTCAGCCATTTTATCGAGGCGCTCTTTTGCTTCAACATATTCAGGAACGTTTTTTAAGATGTAATCTGAATCAATAAACGCGTACGACTGTGCATTGGCAAATCGCATGCCAAAAAACAAGATGAAAAGAAAACAATACCTTGACATATAAAAAAATTGTTTCTAAAGAACGACGAAGTTAAACATTTATTGTAATATTCTATAATTCCCCGAGGTTCATTCCTATAGTGAAACTCAATTTAGGGTAAAATCCTTTGCTCATGATAGAAGCATCAGAACCAGAAGTAGAACCAGCTCCACTTGACCAACTGTCTAATTTGTCGAATCCGAAACCGTAATCTAATCCCAACATACCAAACATTGGTAAAAATACACGGATACCAACTCCGGCAGCACGTTTCACATTAAATGGATTGAATTTATCAAACGTTGGATACGTGTTTCCAGCCTCTAAAAATGTAAGTGCATAAAACGTTGCTTGAGGATTTAATGAAATCGGATAACGTAGCTCCAAGGTATATTTCGCGATAATTGGATCTCCACCA
Source organism: Bacteroidota bacterium (assembly GCA_041172545.1). Classification (GTDB taxonomy): domain Bacteria; phylum Bacteroidota; class Bacteroidia; order Flavobacteriales_D; family Crocinitomicaceae; genus UBA952. Next base: position 2,720 of record JBEDJV010000026.1, read on the forward strand.
TTCGCTGAAATACTTTGATCATCATAACCTCTCAAGGCAATGATTTCACGTCCCCCTAATTGATTCACTCCTGACAACCCGCTTCCACCCATCGAGTAACGATCGAACGGAGTTAAACCTTTAGACTTGTTATACATTCCGATGTAACCAAATCCAAAGCGCGGCATAAGAACCAGTTTTTTATCTGCAGTTAACGGTAGGAACCACTCTCCTGTAAATTTGAAGCGGTAATATTCCAAGAATAAGAATCGTTCGCGGTCGGTCATCGATGCGTAATCAACATCATCTCTAAAGTAAGAATACGGCAAGGTTGCTTTTGCTGTCAAGGTGAAATTAGACCCACTTTGCGGGTAAATCGGAGCACTCACTGAACTACGTTGAAGTACATACTTCAATGCGATGTCGTTTGCGTATCCCTCATTAAAGAGCGGGAAACGTGTGTCCTTCATGACATCATAGTATTGGTAACTCAACTCATAGTACGCTGTAAAATAATCATCCGGCCATCTTTTGCGTCGACCCAGACCAACACCTGTTCCCGTGATGGAAAGTCCTGTGTATTTTGGGTCAGACCTTAAGAATCCTGTGGTAGATAACGCGGTACGATTCACCCAAAAAGACAGGGAGTTTGGTTTCTTTCCTCCTAACCACGGTTCAGTGAAAGAAAAGTTATATCCCTGGTAATAACGTCCATTTGACTGCGCTCGAATCGATAAACGTTGTCCATCACCACCCGGAAGTGGTGACCATGCTTCCTTTTTAAAGAAATTTTTGGTTGAAAAATTATTAAACGATAATCCTACGGTACCAATGATTCGTCCTGGAGTAGATGGACCTGCACCACCGTATCCGCCCGACAACTCAATTTGATCGCTTGACTTTTCCTCCACAACGTATTCAATGTCCACCGTTCCCTTTGCTGGATTCGGCATCGGATTCACTTGGAATCCTTGATCATTGAAAAAGCCCAGCTGAGATAATTCTCGTTGCGTTCTCATGATGTCTTCTTTGTTAAACACATCGCCCGGCTTTGTTCTCACTTCACGCAAGATTACGTGGTCATTTGTTTTGGTATTTCCTCTAACGGTAATTATACCATTTGTTGCGATTTTCCCTTCTATGATTCGTATTTGATGGTTGATGTGGTTGTTCGTCACATTCGTTTCCACCGGAATTACTTGGAAAAACAAATATCCTTTATTCATGTATAAAGCAGAAATATCTCTCCCGTCTGGACCGCCAAATAAACGTTGGGTGAATAGGTCCTTATTGTAAAGATCTCCCTTTTTTATACCCAAGACCGTATCCAAGAAACTAGAACGGTACTTTGTGTTTCCAATCCATTCCACTTCACCGAAATAATACTTTTCACCTTCGTTAATCTGGATTTGAATTTTTAAATTCTTTTCATCTAATAGATAAACGGTATCGTGAAAGATTTGCGCATCGCGTAATCCAACTTTGTTGAACTTTGCCATTAACGCTGTTTTATCTGTTTGATAACTTGACCGCTTGAACACACGTAAAACACCTTTTTGTTTGGTGTCCTTCATCGCCATCTTCAACTTCCATAAAGGCACCTCGGTGCTTCCAATAATTTCAATTTCCTTAATTCCAATTTTGGGTCCCTTATCCACCGTAATAGCGAAAATTTCAGAATCATTGATCAGTGTATCTTTAGATCTAGAAATGCTGACATTCGCATGGTAGTATCCTTTTTCACGAAAATATCCCCTAATCTTACTCTTTGTTTGAAAAATTAAATTTTCCGTGATTGTTTTACCCGCATAAAGAGATATTTCCTCTCGAACTTTATCTGCTTCTCTTTTCGTGATTCCATCAAACTTAAACTTGGAAAGTTTAGGTCTAGGGGCAAGTTCAATCACCAAATAAACCACACCAGCTACTTCCTTTTCTGCATAAATGGAGATGTTCGAAAATAGTCCTTCGCTCCATAGATTTTGAATGGCCTTGTTGATTTGTTGACTGGGTAAGGTAATCATTTGACCTTGACGCAATCCAGCAATCATTTTAATTCCTTGGTGGTCGTAATTATCTGCACCAACGACACGAACAGGTCCAATTTCATATTCCTTTGGTGACGCGTAATCAAAATCTAGTCCTCCAAGAGTCGTTGGACCAGTTTGACTATATGTCACAAAAGAAAAGAATAAAAATATTACTATGTATCTCATTTAGTGTTGTTTAATTGCTCAGAGGTCTTTCCAAATCTTCTTTCTCTTTGTTGGTAAGCACTAATTGCTTTCAAAAATTCTTCTTTGCGAAAATCCGGCCAATGCACGGGAGTAAAGTACAACTCTGTATAAGACAATTGCCAAAGCAAAAAGTTACTAATGCGGCATTCTCCACTGGTGCGAATCAATAGTTCTGGATCTGGAATTCCAGATGTATTCAGTTTTTCGCTGATGGAATCCTCTGTTATATGTTCCACAGAGATCACTCCGCTTTTAACATCCTCCGCTAATTTTTGGCAAGCGCTCGTTATTTCTGAGCGTGCGCTGTAATTTAAGGCCAATACCAAGGTCAGATTTTTGTTTTCACGTGTTTTGTGCGTTGCTTCGTTTAAAGACACGACACAAGACTCTGGAAGCGCGGAGATGTCACCTATCGTCATTAAGCGAACACCATTTTCATGCATTTCGTCCGTCTCATTAGTGATGGCTTGAACGAGTAAATCCATGAGTCCGGCCACTTCTTCCGCTGGACGATTCCAATTTTCAGTAGAAAACGCATACATCGTTAAATACTGAACACCTATTTCTCTTGCTGTTTTGATGATTTCTTTAACCGACAAGACTCCTTCCGCATGTCCAAACAAACGGTGTTGTCCTTGACTTTTAGCCCAACGACCATTGCCATCCATAATCAAAGCAACGTGCTTTGGGATGTTTGTTTGTTCTATTTGGGTCAATAAATTCGTCATTTCCATGTTCTTAACGAAGTTAATCAAAGAATCTTGTGTTCTGTATGCAAAAACGCATAAACTATTTCTCAAAAAAAAAGGGACTGGTTAACCACATCCCTTTTTTCATTCGTTTAACGCCAATTATTCAGCTAAAATAATGAGGCGATTATTGTTTAATTCAGCTACTCCACCTTTAATAGAAGCGTGAACTTTTGATCCAGAACGAACCAATAAAGCACTCATTTCTGCATCAGCTTCGTTTCCGCTTAATTCAAAAATCACTTCTCCACTTTTCAATGATGAGATGATTGGTGCGTGATTATTCAACACTTGAAAAACACCGTCTAATCCTGGAAGCATAACACTTGTTGCTTCACCTTTGAAAAGACTTGCTTCTGGAGTGATAATTTCTAATTTCATGTGTAAAAGATATTAAGCTTGAGCCAACATTTTCTCTCCTGCAGCGATTACATCTTCGATGCCACCTTTCAAGTTAAATGCTGCTTCTGGATATTGGTCAAATTTACCATCTAAAATATCATTAAATGCTTTGATTGTATCTTGGATATCAACCAAACAACCTGGGATTCCAGTAAACTGCTCCGCTACGTGGAACGGTTGAGACAAGAAACGTTGTACACGACGCGCTCTGTGAACGATTAATTTATCTTCCTCAGACAACTCATCCATACCTAAGATCGCGATAATATCTTGAAGTTCTTTGTATCGTTGTAAAGTGATTTTTACACGCTCAGCACAATTGTAATGCTCTTCACCAACGATTTCAGCTGTCAAAATTCGTGACGTAGAATCCAATGGATCTACTGCTGGATAAATTCCTAACTCAGAAATTTTACGAGACAATACCGTAGTTGCATCCAAGTGAGCAAATGTATTTGCTGGAGCTGGATCGGTAAGGTCATCCGCAGGTACGTATACCGCTTGTACGGAAGTAATGGATCCATTTTTAGTAGATGTAATACGCTCTTGCATCGCACCCATTTCTGTTGCTAATGTTGGTTGGTATCCTACCGCTGATGGCATACGTCCTAATAAGGCAGAAACCTCAGAACCTGCTTGTGTAAAACGGAAGATGTTATCAACGAAGAAAAGGATGTCTTTTCCTTGACCTTCGCCATCACCATCTCTAAAATATTCTGCAATGGTCAATCCAGACAATGCAACACGTGCTCTTGCTCCTGGAGGCTCATTCATTTGTCCAAACACGAATGTCGCTTTGGATTCTTTCATTTCTTCAAGGTCGATTTTCGTTAAATCCCATCCACCTTCTTCCATGGAATGCATAAAGTCATCACCATACTTGATAATTCCCGACTCTAACATCTCACGAAGTAAGTCATTCCCTTCACGGGTACGCTCACCAACACCAGCGAATACGGATAAACCTCCGTGTCCTTTCGCGATGTTATTAATTAATTCCTGAATCAATACGGTTTTACCTACTCCGGCACCACCAAATAATCCAATTTTTCCTCCTTTTGCATACGGCTCAATCAAGTCGATTACTTTGATACCGGTAAAAAGGATCTCTGTTGCTGTTGACAATTGGTCAAACTTCGGTGCCTCACGGTGAATTGGTAATCCATCAGAGTTATCAACTACATTGATACCATCGATGGCTTCACCCACAACATTAAACAAACGACCTTTGATTTTATCTCCGGTTGGAACTTTAATTGGAACACCTGTTGCAATTACTTCCATTCCACGTGTAAAACCATCGGTTGAGTCCATGGAAATTGCACGAATTGCGTTTTCACCAACATGTGATTGAACTTCTAAAACAACACGTGTACCATCTGCCTTGCGCACTTCAAGTGCATCATAAATGTTTGGCAACACTGTTCCACGCTCAAATCTAACGTCCACCACTGGACCGATAACTTGTGAGATTTTTCCTTTTACTGATGACATGATAAGCCTTTTTGAATTCGGGCGCAAATATACACGATTTTATTTGAATTTACTAGTATAAAATCGAAGATTGTTTTATGCGCTTTTTACGATTATTCGAACCGGGAAGTATGAAAAGAGGAAACTGAGGCCGGAGACCGAACCAAGGATCAAGAAAAAATCGGAAAGGGAGAACACAATCGGAAAGGGAATATTTGCGCCTGGAATGATTAACATATCGCTAGTCAACTGAAGAAAACAGACCGCATAACCCAAAATTAAACCAAGGAAAATCCCCCATCCAGAAATCAATAAACCCTCGTAGAAAAAAATGTTAAATACCTCTTTCTTACTCATTCCGATGGCGCTTAACAATTGAACACTGTCTTTTTTCTCCACATAGAGCATCGTTAAAGATGCGATGAGATTGAACGCAGCTAGTATAAAAACGAATAAGAGAATGATGAAAACAACCAAGCGTTCCGATTTACTCGTTCGAAAAATCAATTCATTTTTCTCCAAATTCGTGCGCACCAGAAACGAATTATGTGAAAGGGTTTTTTGAATTTTCTCCTTCACTTCTTGAGCATCATAACCGGGCGCTAATGAAATGTATAATTTACTGATTTCCTGATTATAGCCTAGTAGTTCTGAGGCGGATTGAAAGTCCCACAAGAGGGTACTTGCATTCACCTCCTGATTGAAATTCACGGCTCCGTCAATTGATAATCGAGCGGAGTGAAAAGGAGCCTTGCCTAGCCGAATCTTTACGTTGCGTTTTGGTGCATAAATCAACACATCATCTGAAGTCGAAGCACCAATATTTACGTTTAAATTTTGCATTAATTCTGCTCCAACAAAAGCGAAACGACCATCGGAATACGCATTTCCTCCAATGCCTCCCAATAAGTGTTTTTGAATATGACAATCAGAAAGAAATGATTTCTCGATTCCGTAAAGCTTGGCATTTATCCACTTTTGCTCATTTCTAAGAACGATGATTTCCTCTATTTGTTTGGAAACATGTTTGACGCCAAGGATGGACTTAATTTTTTGAAAATCAATTTCGTTTTCAAAAAACGTTTTTCGTTGGGTATGCTGAATGGTAATGGGTGGATCGAACTCACTATAAAGTTGTTCAATCATCTTCTCGATTCCATTAAATGCCGACAGCAGAACAACGAGGGCAGCAGTGATGATCATTACACCAAAAAGAGATATTCTACTAATCAGTGTGACGATGTTTCGCTTACCTTTCGACCACAAATACCTTTTTGCTATGTATAATGAGGTGTTAATCACTTCTTTTTCAGTAACTCATCAATTTTCATGGCATAATCCAACGAATCATCAATGTGAAAAACCAAATCTGGAATTTTACGAAGGTTTTTCAAACGATTTCCTACTTCTCTCCTGATTTTTCCTTGATTAGCACGGATGTTTTCCAATACCTCATTTTTATCTGGACCAGCAAAAACACTTAAGAAGCAGCGTGCTAAAGACAAGTCTGATGTGACTCTTACCACGGTAACAGTGACCATGGAGCCCAAGCAGATTTCACCTGCATTGCGTTGAAAAAAAGTAGATAATTCAGCTTGAATAACAGCTTCGATTTTATTTTGTCGTATTGAACTCATGCGTCAAAGTTATAAAATTAAGAATGAACTACCTCTTTTGCGTTGATATGTGTCATGTCATCAATCACCTGTTTCACCTGCAAAACACTAAACAAAGTTTTACCCGTCGCTTTTTCAACTCTACGATTTCGCTCCTTTTGTAGGTTTTTTAGGGCTCCAAATACAGAGAAAACAGCTTTAACGTGAAGGGTGTTCCCAACAAACAGCTGTCCTAAGGAATTCGCTAAGACCCTCACCAAATAAATCCAATTGAATACAGGTGGTAGGTGTAAGAAATGTAGAAAATGTTTGTTTCGTTTAGCAATCATTCGCACCCTTTGATTTGGTAGTTTTTTTATGGTGGATGATTGGGCGTGGTAACAGATCGAAAGTGGTTGGTAATACAATTTCCATCCTGAACGCCATGCCTGTAGGCCTAAATCAACATCTTCTGAATAATAGGGATTGAACAATTGGCAAAATCCACCTAGTTGTTGAAGGTATTCTCTGCGCACGATTGCATTGGCTCCAGATAAAAACAATGTGGGCAATTGTTCCGAACTTGAAAACGTATTTTTATTACTTTCTATGCGAAAGAATCCAATTCGTGCGTTTTTTGCACCATCTTGTGCTTGGTTCGTTTCCTGATCGAAAATGGCACCCATAACCCCGAACGTTTGTGGGCTTTCGAACAAAGACAATTGAGGGACGAAATAAGCACTTGTTAACTGAACATCGGAGTTCAAAAAACAAACCAACTCCTTTGTCGCTCTGTTTATTCCCCTATTCATGTTTCCTGAAAATCCAGTATTAACATCGCTTCTTACAATGATTATTTCGGGAAAATCAGTTTCAACTAAACGCACCGAATCATCGGTCGAGGCATCATCTGACACAATCATTTCAAAGTCCGTGATGTTACTTGTAATGAGTGCTTTACGAGCTGCATGAATCGTATCGACCAATAAATGTTGGCCATTGTAGTTTGGAATAACAATCGAAACACTGAATTTCATAATCAGAACAGATAAGTCTAGATAGGCAAAAGTACATAAATAATCACGGGGGAATGTTGCCATATGTGTGGAGAAAAAGGATTGCGTATCTTTGTTCCATGAGAACCTTTTGGGAAATTTTTCACTTTGCCTTTAAATACCGCACACTCGCCTTATTGACGATCATCGGAAATTTGTTGTTTACGCTGTTTAACCTCCTTTCACTCGTTTTATTTATTCCGTTTTTACAACTGATTTTTAGTGCTAAAGAATTAAAAACGACTGTTGTTCCTCCTCATTTTTCTGGAAATATCGGAAAATTGCCGTCTTATTGGGTTGATTTGTATAATTATGAGATGCACCAAATGGTCGTTTCTGACCCAAAACGCGCATTGATCAGCGTTTGTTTAATGGTGTTTGGCGCCTTCTTTTTTAAGAATCTTTCGCGTTACTTCGCTGTTTGGTTTCAATCTGAATTGCGCGCACGAGTGGTTAGGGACATCCGAAACCTACTTTATGAAAAAGCCATCAAGCTACCGCTTGGCTTCCATGCAAATGAACGAAAAGGAGATTTGTTGACAAGAATGGGTCATGATGTGGGAGAAGTTGAAAACGCCGTTGTTTGTACATTGGAACTCGTTTTTAGAGATCCTATTTCCATCCTTATTCACGTTGGAACGTTGCTGTTTATTAGTGCTGAATTGACCGTTGTTTCGTTTTTCTTACTCCCCATTTCAGCCTTTGTTATTTCTACCGTTGGAAAAAGTTTGAAACGAACAGCGAAACAGGGACAAGAGCAACTCGGACTTTTAACCTCTTCTTTCGATGAGAGTTTGAGTGGTGTCAGAATTATCAAGTCGTTCAATGCGCTGAATTTTATGTCCGGAGTATTTCAAGCCTTGAATTTGCGACACCAAAAATTAACCACAAAAACCATTCGAAAAAAAGATGTTTCCTCTCTGTTAAATGAGACAATTGGAGCGGGTGTAATGATGTGTTTAGTCTGGTTTGGTGGAAAACAAATTCTAGAAGGAAACCAAGATGGACATGCATTAACAGGAGAACTGTTTATTACATTTATTGTGGTGTTCTCCCAATTACTTCGCCCCATTCAAGCGGTGTCAAGTGGGATTGCCGTCATCAACAAAGGAAAAGTTTCTTTAGATCGGATCAATGAGATTTTACACAGCGACGAAAAAATAGTAGAGAAGGAAAACGCCCAATCACTTCACCAGTTTAAAAACGCGATTGTTTTTGAAAATGTTGGATTCAAATACCAACAGGAACCCGTTCTAAAAAACATCAGTTGGGAAGTTAAAAAAGGATCAGCTGTTGCCATTGTTGGAGAATCCGGAAGTGGTAAATCAACATTAATGGACTTACTATCACGTTTTTATGACGTTTCTGAAGGACGTATTCTAATGGACGGACATGATATTCGTGACCTTAAAATACATGATCTTAGAGACCTAACTGGAATTGTTTCACAAGAATCAATTTTATTCAATGTTAGTGTCACAGAGAATATTGCTTTTGGTGATGATCAGCCAAACATGGAAAAAGTCCTACATGCTGCTAAAGTGGCCAATGCTCACTCGTTTATTTCAGAATTAGAAAACGGGTACGACACCGTCATCGGTGAACGTGGTAATAAGCTTTCCGGCGGACAAAAACAACGATTAAATATTGCACGAGCAGTATATAAAGATCCCGCTGTTCTCATCTTAGATGAAGCGACTTCTGCCTTAGACACCGAGTCAGAGAAATTGGTACAGGACGCTTTGGAAACATTGATGCAGGGAAGAACATCGTTTGTGATAGCACATCGCCTAAGCACGATAAAGAATGCAGATGAAATTGTTGTTTTATCGAAAGGTGAAATTGTTGAAAAAGGCAACCATGAAGAGTTACTTTCTGCAAAGTCCTATTATTATAAATTTTGTTCGCTGCAGGGATTAATTTAAATCCTATGTTAATTAAGTGTAAAGTAGACACTTTATCACTAAATTTGTTGTCTAAACTATTGGTATGAATCATCAAACCGTGTCTTTTTCTAAAGAAACTAACGTAGAGTTCTATAAAACATTAAGATCTAGAGTAAATAATTACTTCAAAGAAAACAACATTACGCGTCACGCGAATGCAACGATGGTGATCAAAACAATCGCGATGTTGGCTATTTACTTAGTTCCTTTTGGCTTTTTATTCGTGGCCGGATTAAGTTCATGGGTATATTTCCTTTGTTGGATTGGAATGGGTATTGGTATGGCTGGATGTGGTCTTTCCATTATGCATGATGCTAACCACGGAGCTTATTCGCGAAACGAAACAATAAATAAAGCGATTGGTAACGTGTTAATTTTACTTGGAGGAAGTGCTGTAAATTGGAAAATTCAACACAACGTTTTACACCATACGTACACCAATGTTACGCACTTGGACGAGGATATTGATCCACCTGCAAAACTACTCAGATTTTCACCACACAAAAAACGTTACGCTCAGCACAAATTTCAACACGTGTATGCTTGGTTTTTTTACGGAATGATGACCATGATGTGGTTTTCTACGAAAGACTTTAAACAAGCGAAACGTTACCAAGAAAAGGACTTAATTAAAACACAAGGCACTACCTATGCACGCCATATGACATTTATTATTTTATTCAAAATAATTTATGTTGGCTTGTTTATCGTTTGTCCTTTCGTGTTTAGTCCTGCTTCATGGGTACTTACGTTAATTGGATTTATTGTGATGCATTTTATCGCTGGATTTATTCTATCCATCATTTTTCAACCGGCGCACGTTGTCCCAACCTCCAATTACCCAATGCCTGACGAATCTGGCAACATCGAAGCAGATTGGGCAGTAAATCAACTGTATAACACAGCAGATTTCGCTCCGAAAGCAAAGCTTTTCTCTTGGTATGTTGGTGGATTAAATTTCCAAGTTGAACACCATTTATTCCCAAATATCTGTCACGTTCATTACAGCAAGTTAGCAGAAATTGTAAAGTCAACAGCGGAGGAATTTAACCTTCCTTACCACTCTTACAAAACGTTTTCCGGAGCATTAGCTGACCACACGAAAATGTTGTACAATCTAGGACATTACGATCAAGCTCCTGCTATTCACTAGCACATGTTCCTTGATGATGTAAGAAATCATTGTTTGAAAAAAACAGGGGTCACAGAGGGTTTTCCTTTTGATAAAAACACCCTTGTTTTTAAAGTGTTTGGTAAAATGTTTGCCTTAATGGATGTTGATGTTTTTGACTCTTTAAACCTCAAATGCGACCCAGAAAAAGCCATTGAACTGCGGGAAACATATCAAGGAGTACAACCAGGATACCACATGAATAAAAAGCACTGGAATAGTGTTCTTTTGAATGAGGATGTTTCTGATAAGCTGTTGCTTGAATTAATCGACCATTCTTATGAACTTGTTTATGCTAGTTTACCTAAAAAAGTGAGGAATGAAAATCCGATTTGACAAATACCTCTGGTGTGTTCGTCTGGCAAAAACACGTTCTCAAGCGAGTGAACTTATTTCCAAGGGCAAGGTTAAGTTGAACGGACAAGATGTAAAGGCTTCCAAAGAGATTAAAATCAATGATGTTATTGGGGTTCAAAAACACAGCGCTACCTTCGAATATAAGGTGCTTCTTTTACTTAATAAACGACTAGGCGCAGCTTTGATTCAGTCCTATATTGAAGATCAAACGAAAGAGGAAGAAATTCTAAAATTCAAACAATATCAACTAGCACAGAAAGCGTATCGTGAGACCGATGGAAAGCCGACCAAAAAAGACCGTCGCGAGTTAGATAAATTCATGGAAGACTGGGAGGACGAGGACTAATTTGAAAAATGGCCGATGATTTTATCTGCCAATACATTGCTCAATTTAAAATAACTTTCTGTTGTCCATCCTGCAATATGTGGGCTTAGCAATACATTTTCCGATTCTAGTAAATAGCGAAATTCAGCAGCATGTTCTTGTTCAAAAAAGGACTCAAAGCTAGACTTTTCATACTCTAATACATCCAAGCAGGCACCCTTTATTTTACCCGCCTTCAACCCTTTAACAAGGCTTTTTGTATCCACTATTTTTCCTCTTGAGAGGTTCAATAAATAACAACTTCTCACACATTTTTCTTGAAAATCATCATTAAAAAAATGAATGGTTTCTTTGTTTTGAGGTATGTGAAAACTGATAATATCTGCTTGTTCTTGAATTGCTTGTAAGGTACATTCCTGAACGAAGTGATCCCCAAATCCTGTTTTATATTTATCGTAAGCCATCACTTTCACATCAAAACCCCTCAGTTTTTTAGCAAAGGCAGCACCGTTATTTCCATATCCAATGATCCCCACTGTTTTACCATCCAATTCTTCACCTCTATTTCCTTCACGGTCCCAAATACCCAATCGAATTTCTTTGTTTGATTTTACAATCTTATTGAACAAAGAAAGCAACATACCTAATGCGTGTTCAGCCACTGCATTTCTATTTCCCTCTGGTGAATTGAATAATTGAATGTTGTGATCCTTACAATAGGTAATGTCGATGTTTTCTAAACCCGAGCCAGACCTTGCAATGAATTGTATATCAGGTAGTTGTGATATATATTCAGCAGAAAGCGTAATTCTAGATCTGATGACTAATCCCTTTGCGTCCATTATAAGCGGCAAAAGTTCCATTGAAGGTGTTTTTGTTAAATCCACACATTGATATCCAAAGCTCGTTAAGCGCTCTTGTAAAATGGAATGAACAGTATCGATAAAATAAACTTTACCTCTCATTTTGGCTGGTTTTTTTCAAATGTAAGAAACTAAGAAAGTAATTCCTTCCTTATTCTTTATAAAAGTAGTCGAGATTTTGCAGAGGAAGTCATTATTTTTAAAAATGACCTAAAAAACGACCCTCAGGATTAAGCCCTAACAACACTTCTTGTGTGTGTCTTATAGATTTTAAGTGAACAAAGGCAAAACCCGCTTAAAACGGCTTAAAACGCGTTTTAGCGACCCAAATAGATCAATAACACTGAAATATCACTTGGAGAAACACCTGAAACGCGTGCAGCTTGTCCGATTGTTCGAGGTTTGATCTTCTTTAATTTCTCTTTGGCCTCTAAGGAAATACTCTTAATGTCATCGTATGACAACTTCTCAGGTATCTTTAAATCTTCTAAACGAGCCAATTTGTTAGCTTGTTCTTCTTCTCTTTCAATGTAACCTTCAT
>JBEDJV010000027.1:0-11208 GCA_041172545.1 Bacteroidota bacterium
ATTCTAATAGATGCCACAAACCCAGCAACCCAGAAGTCGTGCTAAATCGATTCTAGCCTTGCTGTTGGTATTTGGTCCAGCACTTTTCCTTATTCTTATATCCACGCGTCGCTGTGAACATCGGTTCAAACAGCTTGATGACTACGGATTGGTAAAATCGCCTTCGTTTGAAGTCTATGAAAATGGAGCTTATCAAACAAAAAAACTAAGCGATTACAAAGGGGATCTTGTGGTAATTTCTACCATTCAAACAACTTGTCCAAAAGAATGCGGAATTTCTCTTTGGCACTTCAATCAAATTTTGTTTCAGCACATTCGTAAAAACAAACGCAAAAAACTGAAGCAAGTCCGACTAATTTCATTCGCTACGGATGAATTTGGACGTCCAGCAAGCGACGAACAAATTCAAACCATTAGAGAAATGCTCGAAGATGATGTGGAAGACTACGACCCATCCCTTTGGATTATTGCAAAAGGTGATCCTGCGAAAGTGTATGACATTAAGCACAACAATCAACGTTTGTACAGAAGAGGAAAAGAATACTTTGGCGGTGTAAGTTATTCCTCACTTATGCTCCTACTCGACAAACAAAATCACCTTAGAATGGTTTTAAAAGGTGATGAAGAGGGAATGATTCGCCGAATGAAAGAACACCTTGCCCTGCTTCAAAAGCAATATGATAAAGAACGGGCAAAACATGGCTAAACAATCATTACTTTTTGTATTTATTTTGCTGCTTTTTTCTTGTAGCAATGATAAACCGCCAAAATTACCCATACTTGGCAATGCAGATATCCTTTATAAAACCGTAGATGGTAAGGAAGTGGCTGATACCTTGTATCCAAAGATTCCACCTTTTTCCTTTTTAAATGAAGACAGCAGTCTTGTAACGAATGCTACTTACAAAAATCGAGTATGGATAGTGGAGTTTTTCTTTGCATCCTGTCCAACGATTTGTCCTATTATGAATGTGCAATTCAAGAAATTAAGCCAAGAGACGAAAAAGTATCAAAAGCACATTCAATTTCTGTCCTTTAGCATCAACCCTAAAGACGATGTACCATCCGTTTTAAGAAAATACAAACGAGATCATGGCATTACTGCAAATAATTGGAACTTCCTTACAGGAAATGAAGCGGAAACACACCGATTAGGTATCGAGAACTTTTTAACCTTTGCGGGAAGAGATGACGAAGCAGCTGGTGGATACGCGCATTCTGGTTCGTTTACCCTCGTTGACAAAGCTGGACACGTGCGTGGAGTTTATGCAGTGACCAATATGGACTTAAGCGTAAATGCGAAAGAATACAAACGATTGAAAACAGATTTAATTAACCTTTTGAACTATGAATACCATGTCAAATAACAACCTACCTTCATCAAAATACAGAAAACTAGTTGTTGCCGTATCCATTATTATTCCGATCGCAGTCGCTGCACTTTTTGGAATTAAGGTAGAGGGCGTCGATTTATCGTTTTTACCGCCTTTTTATGCGGCGCTGAATGGAATTACAGCTGTATTGCTCATTCTTGCCTTAGTGTTCATTAAAAAGGGCAATATGAAGCTTCACCAGCGCACAATTCAAGCGTGTCTTGGAATTAGTTTGTTGTTTTTGCTGTGTTACGTAGCTTATCACATGACATCGGACAGTACCGCATATGAAGGATCATACAAAGCAATCTATTACTTCATCTTGATTTCACACATCCTTTTAAGTGTTGCTGTTATTCCGGTTGTGTTGTTTACGTACTTATTCGCTTTAGAAGGAAATTATGTTAAACACAAAAAATACACGCGCTTTGCTTTCCCCATTTGGTTGTATGTCGCAGTGACAGGTGTCGTGGTTTATTGGATGATTTCTCCTTACTACGTTTAATTATTCTCAGGAAAAAAAGTGTAACTTTCAGTTCAAACATAAAATTTTATAAAATGGACCAAACACATTTACACCTCATCACCAACCACCTAGCCATTATAGGAACTTTATTCGCAGGAATTGTACTTCTAATCGGGTTGCTTTCTGACACCATACAGACACGAATGGCTGCATTTATTTTAATGCTTATTTCAAGTGTAGGCGGATACATCACTTTCAAGACCGGACACGAAGCAGAAGAAACAGTTGAACATATCAAAGGAATCAGTGAATACGTGATTTAACAACACGATGAGTTCGCTGAAAAAGCTCTTTGGTTCATCATTTTACTGTTTATCGCATCAATTGTTGGATTATACGCCGGCAAAAAGAACCTACTCTCCGAGAAAAAAATCTCTTGGATTATCTTACTTATTAGCTTCATTAGTTTTGCTGTTTTTGCATGGACCGGTTATCTAGGTGGGCAAATCATGCATGCTTCGGAAATTTAATCACCTTCTTTCATGACCTCAACCGATAAACAAAACCGTTACGACAAAGCCTACCTAAGACTTGCCTTAAGTTGGGCACAGCTTTCTCATTGCGCTCGTAAAAAAGTGGGGGCAATTATCGTGAAAGATTCCATCATTATTTCCGATGGATACAATGGGACGCCTGCCGGTTTCGATAATTGTTGTGAAAATGAAGAAGGCAATACACATTGGTATGTGCTACATGCAGAAGCAAATGCGATTTTGAAAGTTGCGAGATCTTCAAATAATTGCAAAGACGCAACGCTCTATTTAACACATTCACCTTGTAAAGATTGTAGTAAGTTGGTCTTACAATCTGGGATTACCCGCTTGGTTTACCAAGAAGCTTATAAAGACACTTCGGGTATCGATTTTCTGAAAAGCGCAGGATTAGAAGTGGTACAATTAGAAAACTGTGACGATGTCTGAACAAGTTAAAAGCAACTATGTACTTCCCCTTATTTTATCCCTTGTACTTGCAAGTGGTGTTATCGGTGGAATGCTACTCAAAGATGTAAACAAAAACGCATCCCGAGACATACAAAAATTGGAAGATGTTCTCACTTTACTAGATAAAAACTACGTAGATAAAGTAGACAAAGACGCCATTTTTGAAGCTACAATAGCTGATATGCTTCATAAATTAGACCCTCACAGTAATTACATTTCCGCAAAGGACATGAAATCCGTGAACGAATCCATCGAAGGGAAATTTGGCGGTGTTGGTATCCGATTTTTACTTTTGCGAGACACCATATGTGTTACCAATATCATCGATCAATCTCCCTCACAGCAAGCGGGAATTAAAGCAGGCGACAAAATCGTAAGCGTGAACGGAAAGAAATTCTGCGGTAAAGGAATTACGAACGAAAAAGTTCTTGCCACCCTAAAAGGCAAACCTGGTACAAACCTCAGCGTAACCTTTGTTCGTGGAAAGAAGAAACAAACCGTAAATTTAGTTCGCGGAATCATTCCTATTTCCTCCATTCCTTGTGCATACATGCTGGACAAAAACACTGGATACATACTCATAAGTGAATTCTCACAAGTCACCTCAGAAGAATTCTACATTGAAAGCTCCAAATTACTGAATCAAGGGATGACAAAACTCGTCTTGGACCTTCGAAATAATCCAGGGGGAGTGATGTCCTCAGCCATCGATATCGCTGATGCCTTTTTGGCGAAAAACAACATGATTTTAAAGTCCAAAGGGAAAAATGAAGGTGAACACACGTATTATTCAAGTGCTGGTGGTCATTTAGAAAAAACGAAATTAGTGGTGCTGATTAATGCACATTCAGCATCCGCAAGTGAAATTTTAGCCGGAGCAATTCAAGACAACGATCGAGGCATTATTGTTGGTCGACGTTCATATGGAAAAGGCTTGATTCAGAAGGATGAAGTCCTCAGAGACGGCAGCAACCTTCGTTTAACCATTGCGCGTTATTATACGCCTTCTGGACGCTGTATACAGCGCTCTTACAAAGGCGGCTATGATAATTACATGAGAGATGAGGATCGCATCACCAGAAACGAATACTTCAAGCCAGACAGTTCCATTTTTGTGGACTCCTTGAAATTCAAAACAAAACACGGAAGAACAGTGTATGGTGGCGGAGGAATTATGCCAGATGTTTTTGTGCCAGGTGATACCACAGGAAGTTCCTTTTACTTGTCCGAACTGCAATGGAGTGGAGCCGGAAGAGCTTTTGCTTTCGATTTTATGCAATCAAACCGTGGAAAGTGGGCGACAGCCAAAGATTTCGTTCAGCGGTTTGAAGTAAGCGAAGAATTGTTGAAGCGCTTTGTTGCCTTTGCTCAAAAGGATTTTCATGTTCAAAAAGACGCCCTTGGCTTAGCAGTTAGTAAAGAAGTGATTAAACGCATGCTAAAAGCTGAAATCGCAAGTCAAAAATGGACAGAAGAAGGATACTATAGAGTACTCAATCCTTTTGATAAAGAACTCATTAAAGCCATTTCTAGTTTCCGATAAGAAACTTATTTTTTTCGCTCAGAAAGGAATAAAAGGATAAACACTCCAACCATTCCTAGAACTGTACAAACGGCAACCCAAAAAGTGCTTCCAATTGCTAAAGGTAAAAGTATATGCATGGCATTTTTTGTGAAAATTAGTCGATAATCACATACAGGTGCCGAGAAATGAACATTGATGAGAAGACAATTATCAAACAAGCCGTATCAACGATAATAGCTTGATTTTTAGAATCATTATTCCATTCTTTTTGCTAAAAAGGCCTGATGAACACTATAGATAAAACAACTTATTTTGCCAATTTGCTGCTTGGTTTTGAGATAACAACCCTAAATTCACTAATTCAGAAACCACTTTTACAAAATCTTGAGCATCTAATTCCTTCCCATAATTCCACTCCGTCTGTTCTAACCATTGCTGCACTTGCGCTTGAGGTAAAGCATACCTCCACGCAAATTGTTCCGCTGAGTTAGAAAGGTGCTTAAGTCGATACGCTTCTCTTTGAACTACCGAGACCATTTCACGCAACAACGTTTCATCCGATTGAAGCAACTCACTTCTGACGGCAATCACAAAGCATGGCCAAGGAGTTAATACCTCATCCAATAAAAAACATTTTCCTTGAGCAACAAATGGGGATGTGGTGAATTTTTCCCAAAGAAATCCTTGTGCTTCTCCATTGTTTAAAGCCCAAATTCCACCATAAACATCTCCAACAACATTAAACGTTAATTTGTCAAGGCTCCAGTTTTCTTGCTGTGCCTTCACATAAGCCATAAGGTGTGACCCGGAACCTTCTCTTGAAATCGCAAATGTTTTACCCATTAACTCAGAGACCTCCTTTATCGTTCCATCAGCTGGTACGTGAAGACCCCAACACAATGGACTTGCCACATAAACGTTTAAGATTTTTGCGTCCAGTCCTTGTAAAATGGCACGTGTGATTCCTTCTGTCAATAAAACGGCAATATCGATAGATCCTGCCTGAAGACCTTTAATCATTTGACCAGTACCGCCTGTCATATCGGACCAATGCAACTCGAGGCCCAATGGCTGAAAAGCGCCCTCTTCGATGGCGTTTCTCCATGGAAGATTAAAATGTTCTGGAACCCCTCCTATTTTAAATCGCTTCATGATTCGTTTTGATTAAAAAATTGCTTGTCATACAATCGTTTATAATAACCATTTTCCAATTGTAGCAACTCCTGGTGGTTTCCGATTTCTACCAATTCTCCCTTTTCCATGACCACAATTCGGTCTGCTTTTTGAATCGTTGATAAACGATGTGCGATCACAATAGAAGTTCTACCCGAAGTGATTTTCTCTGTGGCACGTTGAATCAACAACTCACTTTCACTATCCACATTTGATGTTGCCTCATCGAGGATTAAAATTTGAGGGGCATAAATGTAAGCACGAATAAAGGCAATTAATTGCCTTTGTCCAACAGACAACATCCCTCCTCTTTCACCAATTTCGTGCTGGTAATTGCCCGGTAATTTCATGATAAAATCATGAGCACCCACCGCTTTTGCGGCCGCTTCAACATCCGCCTGAGTAAACTGCGTATCACCTAAAGTAATATTCGAAAAGATTGTTCCTGAGAAAAGGAAGACATCTTGCAATACAATCGCAATGTTTTTCCTCAACTCTGTCAATTTTATCTCCTGAATGGGAACATTTCCGATGCTAATCGTTCCCGAATCGTGTTCATAGAAACGACCAAGTAAATTTACGATGGATGTTTTTCCTGCACCTGTTGCACCTACAAAAGCAACCGTTTCACCATGCTTAATCGTCAAGTTTACATTTTTCAACACAGGACTTCCTTCAACGTAAGAAAAATGAACATTGTCAAAACATACGGGTTGAGCAAAATCAACATCCGTTAACGTTCCGCTCTCTTGCAAATCTGCTTGTTCATCAAGCACATCAAATACCCTTTCTGCACGCACGGTCCCGCGCTGAAGAATATTAAATTTATCGGCAAGTTGTCTTATGGGACGATACAATTGATTTATCCATAACGTGAATGCAAACACCTCACCGTACATAGACCGAATTTGAGCCGGTGTTTTTCCCGATACGTGAAGTGCACCCCAGACCAACAAGAAGGCGATGGACAAAGAACTCAGAATTTCCACAACTGGGAAAAAAATGGAGTTAGCCCAAACCGCTTGAATGTGGGCTTGTTTATGTCCTTCATTGATCTTTTCAAAACGCTTATACTCCTCCTTCTCTCTGTTAAACAATTGAACCACGCTCATTCCGCTCAATCGTTCCTGTACAAACGTGTTCAATCTGGTAACAGCCTGACGCTCTTTCTGAAAAGAGTCCTTCATTGATTTTGCGAAAATTCTTGTTGCCAGCAATAGAAATGGAATAGGTATCAAGGTCATCCATGCCAATTCCCAGTTATTCATAAACATGAGCACCAGAATAAACACCAAGGAAAAACAATCCGAAATAATCTCCATAATTCCAGAAGAGAAGACTTCTGTTATGGCCTCCATGTCTGATACAACGCGCGTAACCATTGCTCCAACTGGATTTTTATCAAAATAAGACATCCTTAAGCGAAGAAAATGCTCCATTATTTTCTTTCTTAAATCTCGGATAACCGACTGCGCCAAGAGATTCGAAAAATAAGAAGAAACGAGTTGAAGAAATCCTTCCAACACCATGACACTTATTAAAACCAATGACCACCAAAGTAGCATCGATGGATTCTGCGTTTGAACAATGTATTTGTCCACCATTCTTCCAATGAACAAAGGTCTTAAAGGACCCGGAATAGAAAGCAAAACAACAGAAATCAGCGCAAGCACTAGATAGTTGCGATATGGTTTCGCAAAGTACAATAAGCGCTTAAACAGCTTTTTTTTCTGTGGTTTTTTTGAATTCATAATAGGCTTACAAAATTAACGCAATTCATCAATATATGCCTTGAATTTAGCAGAGCATGTATGGGTTCATTCATGGATTTTGTAGAAACTTTTATTTTAGCTACCTTTGCATTCAATTTTCGAAAGACGTGGGAGTAAAAATATTTGCCGGTAGATCATCAGAAGCCCTTGCTGCTAAAGTAGCGGAAAGTTTTGGCGTTAAACTTGGGGACGTTAAAGTGAGTGTTTTCAGTGATGGTGAATTTCAACCATCGTTTGAAGAAACAGTGCGTGGACAAGACGTTTTTATTATTCAGTCTACGATGCCGCCATCTGAAAATTTATTCGAATTGCTTTTATTGGTGGATGCTGCACGTCGTGCTTCCGCTCGAAAAATCATTACTGTCATTCCATACTTTGGTTTTGCTCGTCAAGACAGAAAAGACAAACCACGTGTTGCCATCGGAGCAAAATTGGTGGCCAATATGTTAATGGCGGCAGGTGTTGACCGTGTGATGACCATGGACTTACACGCAGATCAAATACAAGGATTCTTTGAGGTTCCTGTGGATCATTTGTATGCTTCGACACTTTTTTTAGCAGAAATTGAAAAATTAGACACCTCAAATTTAGTCGTTGCTGCACCAGATGCAGGAGGCGCTAAACGAGCGAATTCATACGCGAAGAATTTAAACTGCGGATTGGCATTGTGCCATAAACACCGTAAAAAACCGAATGAAATTGCTGAAATGACTGTCATCGGAGACGTTGATGGAAAAGATGTCATTATCATTGATGATATGTGCGACACGGCAGGTACTTTAACAACTGCTGCTGATCTTTTGATTGAAAAAGGAGCAAAAAGCGTTCGTGCATTCTGTACTCATGCCGTTTTAAGTGGTCCTGCTTATGATCGCATAGAAAACTCTCGATTAACCGAACTAATCGTTACCGATACGATACCAATGTCGAAACAAAGCGACAAAATACGTGTCATTACGGTAGCAGAATTGTTTGGAGACGTGATTAAACGTCTTGTAAACAATGAGTCAATTAGTTCTCATTTTGTAATCTCTTAATTAATATATACATGAAAACAGCACATTTGAGCGGTTCGCTTAGAACGAACGTAGGGAAAAAGGATGCTGCCAGCCTAAGAAATGCTGGTCTAGTTCCTTGTGTGCTTTACGGCCAAGGTGAGCAAACTCACTTCTCAGTAAAGCGAACTGAAATGGACAAAATTGTTTATTCACCAGAAGTTTACCAAGTTGCCTTGGATATCGATGGAAAAAAAGCAATGGGAATCATTCGTGAATTGCAACAACACCCAACGAAAGACACTATTCAACACGTTGACTTTTTGGAGTTAAGCGACACGAAAACTGTTCGCGTTAAACTACCAGTTAGATTAACAGGATCTTCTCGTGGTGTAATGGCCGGTGGTAAATTAATGACTGTATTCCGTACGTTACAATGCGTAGGATTAGCAAAAGACCTTCCAGATGCAATTACATTAGATATTTCTAAACTACGTATCGGTCAATCTATCCGTGTAAACAGCATTCAAATTCCAGGTGTTACCTTATTGGACCCTGCAAATGCAGTTGTTGTTTCCGTTAAAATGGCACGTGGTGCTGTTAAAGGAGCAGATGCTGATGACGAGGAAGAAGAAGAATCAACAGAAGTTGAAACAACGACCGAAGCAACAGAAGCTGAAGCATAAAATCATTGGTGATGTGAAAACATCCCGATATTCTTTAAACCGCCCTCGTGGCGGTTTTTTTTTGCCCAATTCACAAGATAATCTATGACATCGTTTTCGAATTGATAATTGTTCCTTAATTTCGTTCTATCCATATGGCAACAAAATCAATTGTTATTATTCCTACGTACAATGAACTCGACAATGTCGAGCCAATGGTTCGCGCAATAATGGCACTAGAAAGAACGTTTGACGTGCTTTTCATTGATGACCAATCTCCAGACGGAACGGCACTTAAAATTGAAGAATTACAGTCCTCTTACCCTGAACGAATTCACTTGGAAAAACGAAGTGGAAAGCTCGGACTTGGAACAGCATACATACATGGTTTTAAATGGGCATTAAGTCACAACTATGATTACGTATTTGAAATGGATTGTGATTTCTCACACAATCCAAAAGACCTCGTCAGACTTTTGGAGAGCTGTGAATCTGGTGTAGATGTCTCCATTGGATCGCGTTATTGTCGCGGTGGGCATGTGAAGAACTGGCCGTTAAAACGGATATTAATGAGCTATTTTGCCAGTGTGTATGTACGCATCATTTTATTGATTGGAATCAAAGATACCACGGCAGGATTCAAATGCTATCGAGCTGAAGTCTTAAAAAAAATTCAACTAGACCACATTACATTTAAAGGATATGCCTTTCAAATTTGCATGAAATATGCAGCCTTGAAACATGGATTTAAGGTAAAAGAAATCCCCATTACGTTCATCGATCGCATTGTGGGAGAATCAAAAATGTCCACAGGGATATTTAAAGAAGCATTCTTTGGGGTGTGGAAAATGCGAAAAATGGATTTATGAATAATTATTTGATCAAGGCAGGTATTATTGTCAATGAAGGAAAACAATTTGTTGGTGATGTATTGGTCTTAAACGGACGAATCGAAAAAATCGCTGCTCGTATCGACTTGCCAAACGGCGTGACAGAAATCAACGCCGAAGGAAAATACGTGCTGCCTGGGTGTATTGATGATCAAGTTCATTTTAGAGAACCTGGTTTAACCCATAAAGGGACTATTTTCACCGAGTCAAGAGCAGCAGTCGCTGGTGGAATTACCACATTCATGGAGATGCCCAATACCGTTCCGAATGCATTGACACAAGAATTACTTGAAGACAAATATCAAATAGCCGCACAAACCTCTCTGGCTAATTACTCCTTTTTTATGGGGGCTTCTAATGACAATTTGGAAGAGGTTTTAAAAACAAATCAGCAAAACATTTGCGGTATAAAGATCTTTATGGGGTCGTCGACGGGAAATATGTTAGTGGACAAAGAAGCGGTCTTAGAAAGCCTCTTTTCACGCGTTTCCATGCTTATTGCTACGCATTGCGAAGACGAATTAACGGTTCGTACTAATATGGCGCGATTTAAGGAACAATATGGTGATGAAATTCCCATTGAAGCACATCCATTAATTCGCAGTGAGGAAGCCTGTTTTCTTTCGTCTTCATTAGCTGTCTCTTTGGCAAAAAAACACCAATCCAGGCTGCATATTTTGCACATCTCTACAGAACGAGAGACACATTTGTTCGACAATACACTTCCTTTAGAGAAAAAACACATAACGGCGGAGGCCTGTATTCACCACCTTTGGTTTTCAGACCAAGATTACGCTGAAAAAGGAAACTTCATCAAATGGAATCCTGCCGTGAAAACAGCCGCTGACCGAGAAGGTATTTGGAAAGCCGTTCTGGATAATCGTATTGACGTCATTGCGACTGATCATGCCCCTCATACACTTGAAGAAAAAGCCAATACATATATGAGCGCTCCATCTGGTGGTCCGCTTGTTCAACACGCGTTAATCGCCATGTTTGAAAAAGTTCAAGAAGGACGCATCACCATCGAACGCGTTGTGGAAAAAATGGCGCATGCGCCGGCAACATTATTTAGAATTAAGGACCGTGGATTTATCCGCGAAGGATACCATGCGGATATTGTCATCGTTGACCCAAACAGAAAAACTGCTGTTTACAAAGAAAATTGCTTGTCCAAATGTGCTTGGTCACCTTTTGAGGGACACACATTCTCTCATGCGATTGACCGTACATTTATCAATGGAAGGCTAGCCTATTCACAAGGTGAAATTTTGGAAGGAAAATCAGGAGAAAGACTCTTATTTGCTGTTTCATGACAAAACTTTTAGTTGTTTTATTCTTCCTTCAT
>JBEDJV010000028.1:0-10917 GCA_041172545.1 Bacteroidota bacterium
ACTGAACGTCCAAGTTATCACTTGATTTCGACAGCGGAAGAACGTAAGGAACTCTTGGAAATTTTATTAAAACATGCTCAGGTTTGTTTTGATACGGAAACAACGGATATTGATGCGCTGCACGCTGATCTTGTTGGATTTTCTTTTTCTTACAAAGCTAGGGAAGCGTTTTATGTTCCTGTTCCGGCTGACTTTGAATCTGCAAAGAAAATTGTGGAGGAATTCAAACCATTATTTAATGATCCGTCCATCGAGAAAATAGCACATAACATAAAGTATGATCTCAAAGTATTGCAGCGGTATGGCATAGAAGTAGCTGAGCCTATATTTGACACCATGATTGCGCACTATTTAATCAATCCTGAAGCGAAACAGAGCATGGATTTCTTGTCGATGTTTTATTTGAATTATCAGCCTGTTTCTATCGAAACGTTGATTGGTAAAAAAGGCAAAGGACAAGGAAACATGCGTGATTTGAAACCAGAAGAGATTTGTAATTACGCCTGTGAAGATGCGGACATTACACTTCAATTGAAAACCTTGTTTGAGCCGGAAATCCAAAAACCACATCTTTCGGACTTGTTTTACAACATGGAAATGCCTTTGGTTAAGGTGTTGAAGGACATGGAGTTTGAAGGGATTTCTATTGATGTTCCCGCTTTAATTGATTATTCGAAAGAGTTGGATCTTACATTAATTCGTCTAGACGAAGAGATTAAAGCCGCTGCCGGTGAAGATTTTAACATCGATTCCCCAAAACAATTGGGAGAGGTTCTTTTCGAGAAATTAAAAATTTCGAGCAAAGCAAAGAAAACAAAGACCGGTCAGTACGCCACTTCAGAGGATATTCTTCAAAAGCATGAGCATGATCATCCAATTATTCCAATGATACTGGAGTACCGACAGTTGCGCAAATTAAAAAGCACGTATGTAGATCCACTTCCTACGATGTGTGATCCTATGGATGGACGAATCCATACCAATTTCATGCAAACGGTGACCGCAACAGGCAGACTAAGTTCAAACAACCCGAATTTGCAAAATATTCCGATTCGCTCCGCGAAGGGACGAGAAATACGCCGAGCATTTGTTGCAAGAAGTACAGATTTTCAGTTAATGGCCGTGGATTATTCGCAAATTGAATTGAGGATAATTGCTGCATTAAGTGAGGATCCAAATATGATTGAGGCCTTTCAACAAGGACACGATATTCACGCCGCTACAGCGGCAAAGGTTTTTCATACGCCATTAGAAGAGGTCACACGTGATCAACGAAGCGCAGCAAAAGCAGTGAATTTTGGGATTATTTACGGTCAGTCAGCTTTTGGACTCGCACAAAATTTATCCATTTCCAGAACGGAAGCAAAAGGAATTATTGATGCCTATTTTGAACAATATAGCACCATCAAAAAATACATGGACAATGTGATTGCGCAAGCAAGAGAGTTGGGTTACGTAGAAACAATTATGAAACGCAGAAGGTATTTGCCCGATATTAATTCAGCGAATGCTGTTGTACGAGGTTATGCGGAACGAAATGCCGTAAATGCACCAATCCAAGGATCTGCAGCGGACATCATTAAAATGGCCATGATTGCCGTTGACCAAGCGATGAAAACAGAAAAAGTTCAATCAAAAATGATATTGCAAGTACATGATGAACTCGTATTCGATGTACATGTTTCGGAAGAACAACGCATGCAAATTTTGGTGAAAGAGGCTATGGAAAATGCGATTAAATTGGTCGTACCAATGGAGGTTGAATGGAAGATCGCCCCAAATTGGCTAGAGGCTCATTAATCACTATTAAACCGGTAAAAACTAGGTCTATTATTAAGCGTATATTTGTTATTCATAAAAAAGAAACATGGATTTTTTGATTAAAGCAGCACAGTTATTTTTGTCCCTAGCAATATTAGTGACCTTACATGAATTCGGTCATTTTATTCCCGCGAGACTATTTAAAACACGTATAGAAAAGTTTTATCTCTTCTTTAATCCGTTCTTTTCAGTTTTCAGGAGAAAAAAAGTAAATGGTGTTACGAAAACTGCATGGTTTACCAAAGATTCCCCAAAAGAATGGAAGGAAGATCCAGATACTACGGAATGGGGATTTGGTTGGCTTCCACTTGGTGGATATGTGAAAATTTCCGGGATGATTGATGAGTCCATGGACACAGAACAACTGAAACAGCCTGCTCAAGAATGGGAATTTCGCTCGAAAAAGGCTTGGCAAAGACTAATCATTATGGTGGGCGGAGTTGTGGTTAACCTCGTTTTAGGATTCATTATTTACATCGGAGTCGTCTTTACTTGGGGTCAAATGGAATTGAAACCTGTGAATTTGGAACACGGATTAAGTGTTCACCCATATTTGGAAAAATATCACATGAGTTCTGGTGACAAAGTGTTGACGATTGAAGGAAAGGAAGTCTTGAATTTAGATGAGTTGAATAAAGGTATTATGTTCCGTGGAGCTCGAAATTTGACTGTTCTCCATCCTGATGGATCAACAGAAACGATTCGCTTACCCAAAGACATCGACCGAACATTGTTTCAGGTTGGAGCCTTACCAGCATTTGGATTAAGATCAAGTGCTCATAGTGTAGGTGAAGTCGTGAACAATTCTCCTGCGAAAGCTGCTGGATTAAAGAAAAATGACATCATTCTCAGCGTTGGAAATCAACAAGTGACTTATTTTGATGAACTCTCCAAAGGACTTTATGAAGCGAAAGGAAAGCGCACTGAGCTAACTGTTTTACGAGGAAATGATACACTTGAATTAAAGACAAAAGTGAAACAAGATGGAACAATCGGATTTCAAACAAGTGGAAAAATACTTATTGATTCCAATGCGATTCAAACAAAATATTACGGTTTAGGTCAAAGTATCGCGATAGGTATGACCTATGGTAAAAACACACTTTCTGACTATATTTCTCAGTTTAAATTTGTCTTTACGAAGAAAGGCGCTACTTCTATTGGTGGTTTTGCTTCCATTGGAAATATGTTCCCTCCTGTATGGGATTGGGAATCATTCTGGTTGTCTACGGCTTTATTGTCCATCATTTTAGCGTTTATGAACATCCTTCCAATTCCCGCATTAGATGGAGGACATGTGGTTTTCTTGTTGTACGAAATCATCACCGGAAAAGAAGCTCCTCAGAAAGTATTGGAATACGCTCAAATGGTGGGAATCGTCTTATTATTAACCTTAATGGTATATGCCAACGGAAACGACCTCATCCGCTGGATAACTTCTTTCTAATTATTCGTTTATGAGTACTTTTCAAAATTACATCCTAGGAGATTGGATGAACGGTGATGGAGTAGAAACGCAACTTTTTCATGCGGTAACGAACGCAGAATTAGGTTCTGTGTCCAGTGCTGGAATTGATTATCAACAGGTCCTAGATTATGGACGACGCACCGGCGGAAGAGCCTTGCGTAAAATGACCTTTCAAGAAAGAGGACGAATGTTGAAAGCACTTGCACTTTTCTTAATGGAACGAAAAGAGCGTTATTATGAAGTGAGTTCATGGACTGGAGCAACGAAAGTGGACTCTTGGATCGACATCGAAGGAGGAATTGGAAACCTATTTGCAAATGCATCTTTGAGAAAACAATTCCCGGATTTACCTTATTATGTTGACGGGACTGCTGCGCCACTTTCCAAAAATGGAACCTTCATCGGACATCACATTATGGTGCCGAAGGAAGGGGTGGCCGTTCACATCAACGCGTTTAATTTCCCGGTTTGGGGAATGTTAGAAAAAATAGCGGTGAACCTCATGGCAGGAGTTCCTGCTTTGGTGAAACCGTCAGAATATACGTGTTACTTAACAGAAGTTGTTGTTCGTGATATCATCGCTTCGAAAATCCTTCCCGAGGGATCGCTTCAATTAATTTGTGGATTGGGCCGAGGAATTTTGGACCACGTAGATGCTAGAGACATTGTGACGTTTACAGGAAGTGCCTCAACAGGAAAATTGCTGAAAGGCTTGCCACGCATTGCTCAAGAAAGTGTTTCATTTAACTTGGAAGCAGATTCCTTGAACGCAACCGTTTTAGGTCAAAAAGCAACACCCGGAACAGCAGAATTCGATTTGTTTATTAAAGAAACCGTCAAAGAAATTACCATTAAAGCGGGACAGAAATGTACTGCTGTTAGAAGAATATTAGTTCCTGAAGCGTTAATTGATGAGGTTCAGTCAGCAATTTCAGCACGTTTATCTTCAACGAAAATCGGAAATCCAGCGGAAGAAGGAGTCCGAATGGGTCCATTAGCAACAACATTACAAGCGGAGCGCGTAAGAGCTTCTGTAGAAGAGTTAAGTAAATCTCAACGCATTGTTTTTGGTAACCTCGATCATTTTGACATCATTGGTGCATCTGCTAAACCAGAGGCGTTCTTCTCTCCAATATTATTTAGAAATGACGACCCGTTCCATCAAACCGCTTGTCACGATATTGAGGCATTTGGTCCTGTTGCAACCATTATGCCGTATAAAGAATTGGATGACGCCATTGAATTAGCGAAAATGGGCAAGGGATCGTTGGTCTCTTCCATTGTTACTCCAGATAATCAAGAAGCACGTGATTATGTTATTGGTGCTGCAAGTATGCACGGACGTATTCTTGTCTTAAATGAACACTGTGCAAAGGAAAGTACCGGTCACGGCTCACCAATGCCTTTGTTAACCCACGGTGGACCTGGTCGTGCTGGTGGTGGAGAAGAAATGGGCGGAAAACGTGGCGTTTTACATTATTTACAACGCACCGCTATTCAAGGACACCCAACGACTATAACCGCTATTACAGAGCAATTCCAAGTTGGAGCAGAGATGCCAGAGGCGAACCCACATGTGTTTAGAAAACATTTTGAGGAATTAGTGATTGGAGAAACGGTTTTTACACATAAACATACGGTTACAGATGCGGACATTGTCAATTTTGCCAATGTTTCCGGAGATAATTTCTATGCGCATATGGACGCTACTTCTTTGGAAGGAACGATTTTCGAACGACGCGTTGCTCATGGATATTTCATTCTTTCCAAAGCTGCGGGATTGTTTGTAGATCCTAAAAAAGGACCTGTACTCTTAAATTATGGATTAGAGGAAGCGCGTTTTACGAAACCTGTTTATCCAGGGGCGACGATAGGTGTGCGATTTACAGTGAAAGAAAAAGTTGATCAAGAAAAACGAAGCGAAGACGATATCGCCAAAGGAATTGTTAAGTTTTTGGTGGATGTCTATGATGAAACCGGAGAAACGGTGGCCTTAGCAACGATTCTTACGATGGTCAAAAAATTGAACGATCAATAACACCACATTTATAGAAAACAAAAAAGACAGCCTTACAGCTGTCTTTTTTTATGAGTTTAAGTTTTTCTAACCCTCAATTTCTTTTCGAAGTCCTTCAATTTCTACTTCTAATTTATCCGTGTCATAATCTGTTTCCTCATCGTAGATATCGAAGTAAGGCTCTTCAAATGACTTCACAAATGACTTGCGTTCAAAGGTCAATAATAACGAAGGAAGGATGATTAAGTTCGTTACCATGCCCACTAAAATGGTGATGGAAACCAACAATCCAAGTCCTTTTGTTCCACCAAATTGTGAGAAGACAAACATGATAAATCCGAAGAACAAAATCACGGATGTGTAAAAAATACCGAGCCCTGTTTCTCTCAATGAGTGCAAGATGGCATGTTTCACATCCCACGAATGTGCGCGCAATTCTTGACGGTACTTAGCCAAGAATAGAATAGCGTTATCAACGGTGATTCCTAAGGCAATACCAAACACTAGAATTGTAGAAGGTTTCAATGGGATTTTGAAGTAACCCATAATTCCTGCAGTAAACAATAATGGAATGATATTCGGAATCATGGAAACCACAATGATTTTGAACGAACGGAATAAAAAGGCCATTAGAATAGCGATGGAAATGATGGCAAAGACCAAACTTTGAAGTAGGTTAACAAACAAGTATTTTGTTCCTTCAGATACAACGACAGCTGTTCCTGTAAATGTAGAAACATAATATTCTTGGTCGATGGCAGTTCGAAGTACTTTTTTAAAGTTTGGCTTACTCAAATATGGACGAAGATTCTCTGGGTCTAAATCGAAGGACATCTGGACGTTGTTATTCCCTTTCGAAAGCAAGGCCGTTACGTTATTATAGATGCTTGAATAATTGTAAACCAATGAATCTGCAGCTGATGTATTTCCCTTAATGTACTTGGTGTATAAACGTTCAAAGTCTTTCTTTTCAGGATTCAAGATGCTATCTACTTTTACGCGCAACAAATCCACTTTATCAGAAACTTTATAAGACCCTAGTTCACGCATTTGCATGCGAATTCGTAAGGTCGTATTGCTTGTATCGATGAGGTTTTTTAAGGAAATATTTCCGCCATTTAAACTACTCACATCAAATTTATCGAAATAGCGTTTCAATCTTAATTTATCTCGGTTGGAAATCAAACGGTAAAAATCAGGATTGTTAGCGTGATAACTCATGTTGATAGACTTCAGGAAATCTACATACGAAAGACTTTTCGAGAATAAAGTATCTTGAGCAAACGTCCGTTGAATCTCCTCTACCTTTTCTAGGGTTTTTTGAGAAAACAAACGTGCTTTCTGCTTATAATTGACCGTAACTTCAAATGGAATAGATCCACCAAAGTTTTTCTCAATGAATTTTAAATCAATCAGAATTTGATCGTCATTTGGAATGTCTCCCGTAATGTTCCCTGTGGCAATGATTTTTGTCATTCCGTATAATCCAATGACTACTAACCCAACTGAAGCCACATAAACCCACGTGCGGTATTTGCTGACAATAATAATGATGTACTCCAAGAATCCTTTGGAATATACGCGGTAAAGGTGCTGTAAATGCCTTGGTTTTGGTGGTTTAGAGTAAGAAGCAATAATAGGAATGATACACAAGGACATAATGAACACGACCATGATGTTTATACTGGAAATAATCCCGAATTGAGCTAGTTTTTCAGAGCTCGTAAACGTGACAAAACCTACAGCGGTTGTTAAATTCGTTAGGAACGTAACCGATCCAATACGTCGAATCATGATGTACAATGCCTTTGTCTTCATGTTCGTACGAACGTACTCTTGATGATACCTAGTGATGAGGAATACACAGTTCGGAACACCTATGACAATCAATAATGGTGGGATAAGCGCCATCATGATCGATAATTTGAATCCAAACAGAGCGATGCTTCCAAGCGCCCAAATAACGGAGACAAATACGACAATGTTACATTGAATAACAACCCGAATAGATCGAAAGAATAAGTACAAAAGTAAGGAGGAAGCAATTACCGATAACGCAAGGAAAATGTACATTTCACTCACGATTCTTTTACCCATGACTACACGAATATGAGGGA
The DNA here is from genome assembly GCA_041172545.1 of Bacteroidota bacterium. Taxonomy (GTDB): domain Bacteria; phylum Bacteroidota; class Bacteroidia; order Flavobacteriales_D; family Crocinitomicaceae; genus UBA952. The sequence goes on from JBEDJV010000028.1 coordinate 7,424, forward strand.
GTCCTGCGAAGTATGTTTTTCCAAAGTATGGAGCGTAAGATTCCGCCAATTTTTCAATTTCAAAAACAACTTTAGATTTTTTTGGATTCGAAAGACACTTTTCATTCATGCTTATGAGCAACAACGAAACGTTGGTTGAATCATTATACAACATCCCTCTGTAGATAGGGTTATGTCTAATTTCTTTCTTCAGTGAATCGATACTTTTCTCTTGAAACGCTGTTTTTGGGTCACCGAAAATTTGATACGGATCAAACTTTTGCTCTTTTAGATTATTTTTAAGACCCCATAGTGTTGCCTCGGAAATAACATTTTCTACACCGTCGTACTTTAGAATTTTATAGGATAACTCCCTCCATTTGGTGAAGTTACGTTTGGTGTATAGGGAATCCGTTTGAATGGCAACGACAATCGTTGAACCATCCTCACCAAATTCTAGTTTGAATTTTTCGAAGTCCTGTTGAACTGGACTATCCTTTGGAAGCGTGTTTCCCACACGGTTATCTACCTTCAATGAAGTAAAGGCAAAGTAACCAAAGAAAACAGTCAACAAAGCGATTATCGCTAAGATATACAGTCGGTTCCTTAATATGATGCTTGCAAATTTACCCCACATAGATTGTTTCTCTAAAAATCAAGGGGTGAAGTTAAGAAATATTTAGGAGAAACGAAGAAAACCATCCTTTGAGCGTGACTAAATAACACGAAACGGCAAACCAAAGCGGAGAAAATGTGTTATTCTTGTATGATCGTTTCATTCATCTACAAGTGAGCAAAGACCTATTTAGTGAGTTATTGAGCGGACCAAAGAACGTTGAAAAACAGTTCTTGGAGGATGGTGAATATTGGTTCATACGAGATTTTTTAAGTCTTGATCAAGCGTTGGAATATGAGACTTTATTACTCAACACCATTGAATGGAAGCAAGAAGAAGTCTTTGTTTTTGGCAAAACACACAAAGAACCGAGAAAAACAGCTTGGTATGGAAATCAAGAGTGCGTGTATTCTTATGCTGGAAAAACGAACTACCCAATACCATGGACAGTTGAATTAGTTCAATTAAAATCGGACATTGAAGCACTAGTTCCCGGTACCCGTTTTAATAGCGTTCTATTAAATCAATACAGAGATGGGAATGATAAAATGGGCTGGCATTCGGACAATGAGAAAGAACTGGGAAAGAATCCCATTATCGCTTCTTTGAGTCTTGGTGCTACGCGATTTTTCGACTTAAAACACAAGCGAATAAAGTCGCTCAAAAAACGACTGGAACTTCCCGCGGGTTCGTTATTAATTATGTGTGGTGCCTTACAAGAAAACTGGCTCCACCAGATTCCACAACAAAAAACAATAAAAGACCGGCGCATTAATTTGACCTTTCGTGAAGTGAAGTTAGCATCGAAATAAACGAAAAATCCCAAACAACCGAAGTCATCTGGGATTTAACTTTCTCGTGAAAGGTGGAAGCCCATTCACAAGGTTTTCAAAAACAAAAAACCCTGACGTTGAAGTCAGGGTTTTGTACTCGAGGCGGGACTTGAACCCGCACGCCCAAAAGAGCACAGGATTTTAAGTCCGGCGTGTCTACCGATTCCACCACTCGAGCATAGACGAGCGGGAGACGGGATTCGAACCCGCGACCCCGACCTTGGCAAGGTCGTGCTCTACCAACTGAGCTACTCTCGCTTATGTATTCCTAGAAAACCGCTGTTTTCTTCCTACACAAGAACCATTTCTGAAATCCTGCTTGGGGTGGCAAATTTAAAGTTTTTTTTCGTCTTTCAAAACACTTGACGAAAAAAAGAACGGATTAACCCTTCTTTCCTTTAAAGATGTGAAACAACCAAGCTAAGGGAAGCAATAGGTCATAATTGTAAAACAAATCTTCAAATGGAATGGTGATCATTCGCCAACCAATGATGTGTTGTTCTGAATACCATACAATTGGATCATCTGTAATGGCACCAGTTAAAATGCCATTCACGATAAAAAATGGAATTAAACACACCAAATAAGAAAGAACAAAGTCTCCGTACCATTCTTTTTTGTGAGCTAGAAATGTCAACATCAACGCAAAAAATGCAGCTGAAAGTGTGTAGTAATTGTAGGTGCCTAACGTGGAAAAAAGGAATTTACTACCACCGTAAATAAGGACCATCAACAAGGAGCTCATTCCAATCAACCATTTGAATATGATGCGAATGAGTTTTGTTTTTCTTGCCGGAAAATACGCTTGTAGAACCAAGAAAATAAAAATGAAATTGTAGGGAACTACAAGGAAAAACAAAACCTCTTCAAGTGGTAGGTGTCCTAAATAAATCCCTGCTAGATATTTCGGTGTAAATCCCCAAACTCCAATCTGCGTAAAAAACTCATCCCAAATTAAAAAGGCAATTCCAACAACAAGTAAACTAGGAAAAAGATAGCGCCACGAGCGATAAAATGCTACTTTCTTATCAAAACTAAGAAGTAAGGGACCGATAAACGAGCAAAGAATCACCCATCCGTATGCACTCATGCGTTTCCTTTTTTACGGTAAAAAGCGGTGCGGGCGTCTTGGTAGAATTTTGGAGAAACGAACAACATTCCAAAGCTTTCACTATGTTCTTTTCCCAAATGCTTATGGTGGACTTTATGCGCTTTTCGAATGGCATAAAAATATGGGTGATCGATATCACGCAACCATTTGAATCGTCGGTGAATGTATACATCATGTATCAAAAAATAAGCGAATCCATAAGCGGCGATTCCGTAACCAATCCAAACGGGCACATAGGCATCATTCATCATTCCTAACATGATACACAACCACGATGGAATGGCATAAATCAAAAAGAATACATCGTTTCTTTCAAAGAATCCAGGTTCTTCTTGATGATGATCTTTGTGGAAGTACCACATAAATCCATGCATGACAAACTTATGTGTCGCCCAAGCCATGAACTCCATCCCCATGAAACTAGCAAATAATACAAAAGGTCCCCACCAATACATGTTTACAAAGTTAAAAGAGTGAAAAATATGAACATCATTAAAAACAAGGATTCTGCTACTTTGTTCAATTCGGATAATTTCATCCGCTGGTATATCCATTGAAGTACATAAGAAACACCCATCCAACAAACGAAATTGTAAACCGGAATTTGTCCTTCTGTCCATTGCCAATAGTCAAGCTTGATGGCCACTGGCTCCAAGATGTAATCAAACACCACCATTAAAACGGCAGCTAAAATAGCCTCAATGTGCTTATTAAACTGAAAACGATGGATGATTGCTGAACTTGTGACAGTTAAAATCCCCCAATTCAAACCAATGATAAGGGGCACACCGTACCACTTCCATCCCAAACTGTTACCGTAATAATACGATCCGAATAAATAAGATGTATGCACGCCAATTAACTCCACAGTTATTCCAATGACGAAGGCAATGGATAAAAACACGACGAAAGTTAAGGGTTTTGCTTTTCTACTGAGGATTAACGCCCCGAAAGA
>JBEDJV010000029.1:0-11120 GCA_041172545.1 Bacteroidota bacterium
ATTAGAAGCAGTTGCTGAATTTGATGAGTCTTTGATGGAGAAATTCTTCGAAGATGAGAATTCATTAACAGAGCGTGAAATTTTGAACGCATTGCGTGAAGCAACTATCTCAGGAAAAGTTGTTCCAATGATGTGTGGTTCATCTTTCAAAAACAAAGGAGTTCAAGCAATGTTGGACATGGTAATGGAAATTCTTCCATCTCCAATGGACATTGAAGGTGTTGTTGGTACGAATCCAAAAACAGATAAAGAAGAGCTTCGTAAGCCTTCTTATGACGAGCCTTTTGCAGGTTTGGCATTCAAAATTGCTACTGACCCTTTTGTTGGACGTTTGTGTTTCGTTCGTGCATACTCAGGGAAACTTGAAGCAGGTTCTTATGTTTTGAACACACGTTCAGACAGCAAAGAGCGTATTTCTCGTATCTTCCAAATGCACGCTAATAAACAAAATCAAATTAGCGAATTAGGAGCTGGTGATATCGGTGCGGTTGTTGGATTTAAAGACATCAAAACAGGAGATACATTGTGTGCTGAGAATGCTCCAATTGTACTTGAGTCAATGGTGTTCCCAGATCCAGTTATCGGATTGGCAATTGAGCCTAAAACGCAAGCAGATACTGACCGTTTATCCATCGGTTTATCAAAACTTTCTGAAGAAGATCCAACTTTCCGTGTGAACACGGATGAGGAATCAGGACAAACAATTATCTCTGGAATGGGTGAGCTTCACTTAGAGATCATTGTTGACCGTTTGAAAAGAGAGTTTAAAGTAGAAGTAAATCAAGGTGCTCCACAAGTTACATACCGTGAGGCTATTACAGGTGAAACAAGTCACAGAGAAGTTTACAAAAAACAATCTGGTGGACGTGGTAAGTTTGCGGATATCTTGGTTAAAATTTCTGCTCAAGATAACGAAGAGAAAACTGGACTTGAATTCATCAATAGCATCAAAGGTGGTAACATTCCACGTGAATTTGTTCCATCTGTTGAGAAAGGATTTAAAGATTCCATGAAAAATGGAGTTCTTGCTGGATACCCTATTGAAGCGATGAAAGTTGAATTGTTAGATGGATCTTTCCACGCAGTCGATTCAGATTCTCTATCTTTTGAACTTTGTGCACGTATGGCGTACAAAGCAGCACTTAAAGGATGTAATCCAATCTTATTAGAGCCAATCATGAAATTAGAAGTGGTTACTCCAGAAGAAAATATGGGAGATGTTGTAGGTGACTTGAACAGAAGACGAGGTATGATGCGTGGTATGGATGATCGTGCCGGTTCAAAAGTATTGAAAGCGGACGTTCCACTTTCTGAAATGTTTGGATATGTAACGCAATTACGTACGATTACATCAGGACGTGCTAGTTCTTCTATGGAATTCTCGCATTACTCAGAAGCACCTAGAAATGTTGCAGAGGATGTAGTAGCAAAAGCAAATGGTAAAGTCACAGCTTAAAAGAAAAATCAGATGAGCCAAAAAATTAGAATTAAATTAAAATCGTACGATCACAACCTCCTAGATAAATCTGCGGAGAAAATCGTTAAAACAGTAAAATCAACTGGTGCTGTAGTTAGTGGACCAATTCCTCTTCCAACTCACAAAAGAATTTATACTGTATTGCGTTCACCACACGTTAACAAAAAAGCGCGTGAGCAATTTGAGTTGTGTGCGTACAAAAGATTGATGGACATTTACAGTAGTTCATCAAAAACAGTAGATGCGTTGATGAAATTGGAACTTCCAAGTGGAGTTGACGTAGAAATTAAAGTGTAATTTTTAACAACTAGTATATGCCAGGAATTATTGGACGTAAAATCGGGATGACTAGCATCTATAGTGCCGAGGGTAAATCTTTACCATGCACGGTTATTGAAGCTGGTCCTTGTGTTGTGACCCAAATAAAAACACAAGACAGAGATGGTTACGAAGCAGTTCAGTTAGGGTTCGGAGAGAAGAAAGAAAAGAATACTCCGAATGCATTGAAGGGCCATTTCAAAAAAGCGAACACTTCTCCAAAAGCGAAGTTGGTTGAATTCAAAGGATTCGATCAAGCAAACTTAGGAGATACTGTTTTAGTTGACATCTTCGAAGAAGGAGAGTTTGTTGACGTAATTGGAACCACGAAAGGTAAAGGTTTCCAAGGGGTAGTTAGAAGACATGGATTTGGTGGGGTTGGTCAAGCAACTCACGGTCAGCACAACAGGCTGCGCGCACCAGGTTCAATCGGAGCTTGTTCCTATCCAGCACGTGTATTTAAAGGTATGCGAATGGCTGGTCAAATGGGTAACAAGAGAAGATTGGCTTCCAACCTACAAGTGTTAAAGGTAATTGCAGAAAAGAATCTAGTGATCATTAAAGGATCGATTCCAGGTGCAAATGGTTCAACTGTAACAATTAACAAGTAATGAAACTGAAAATATACGATTCAAAAGGAGTAGCTACTGCGAAGTCAGTAACACTTTCAGAGGAGGTTTTTGGAATCGAACCAAACAACCACGCCATTTACTTGGATGTAAAACAACACTTGGCGAACCGTCGTCAAGGTACCCACAAATCGAAAGAACGTGCTGAAATTGCTGGATCAACTAAAAAGTTGAAAAAACAAAAAGGTACGGGTGGTGCACGTGCGGGTAGCGCTAAATCAGGTACTCGTGTAGGAGGTGGACGTATCTTTGGACCACGTCCAAGAAACTACCACTTCAAATTAAACGTGAAATTGAAACGTCTTGCACGTAAATCAGCTTTCTCGTTTAAAGCGAAGAATGATGGATTAATGATTATTGAAGATTTGAATTTGAATGCAAAAACAAAAGACTTCAAAGCGTTATTAGCTTCATTAAACTTGGAAAACCAAAAAGTATTGTTGATTCTTGGAGAGAAAACAGACAACGTATACTTAGCGGCACGTAACCTTGGAAGAGTGAAAGTCGTAACAACAGACTCGTTTAATACATTTGATGTATTGAATGCTGGAAAAGTTGTCTTAGCTGAAAGCTCAATAGATAAAATTCAAACTATTCTTAACTAAACGTTATGCATACAATTATTAGAAAGCCGATCATTACCGAGAAAGCAACTTTACAAAGTGAGCGAATGAATCGTTTTACTTTCGAGGTTACTCGTACGGCTAATAAAATTGAGATTAAAAACGCCATCGAGAAGGTGTATGGAGTACATGTCACAGATGTTCATACATTAAATTATGGTGGTGGTAAATCCTCTGTGAAGTACACCAATAAAGGCATTGTTGAACAAAAAAGCAAACAATGGAAAAAGGCTGTCGTAACCGTAGCAGATGGTGAAACCATTGATTTATTTAACAATTATTAATGTTCAACCATGAGTCTTAAAAAATTCAAACCAACAACACCAGGTCAACGTCACAAAGTGGCTATGGAGTTCGCTGAAATTACAGCATCTTCACCTGAAAAAAGCTTGGTTTCAAGTATGAAGAAAAGCGGTGGTCGTAATAACGACGGTCGTATGACAATGCGCTACTTAGGTGGTGGTCATAAACAAAAATATCGTATCATCGATTTCAAACGTAACAAATTTGATATCCCTGCAACGGTTAAAACAATTGAATACGATCCAAACAGAACGGCAAACATTGCACTTTTGTTTTATGCAGATGGAGAGAAACGATACATTATCGCTCCAACAGGTATGAAGGTTGGTGATCAAATTTTATCCGGTAAAAGTGCAACACCAAATGTTGGTCACGCGATGTTCTTATCAGATGTTCCATTAGGAACGGTGATTCACAACATCGAGTTGAAACCAGGAGCTGGTGGGGTAATTGCAAGAGGAGCAGGAACGTACGCACAATTGAACGCACGTGATGGCAAATATGCAATCATCAAAATGCCTTCAGGAGAAACACGAATGATATTAACTACTTGTCTAGCTACAATTGGTTCAGTTTCAAACTCTGAACATAACTTAGTCGTATCTGGAAAAGCTGGTCGCTCAAGATGGTTAGGCCGTCGTCCACGTGTTCGTGGTGTGGTTATGAACCCAGTTGATCACCCGATGGGTGGTGGTGAAGGAAGAAATTCTGGAGGACACCCAAGATCGAGAAATGGTATGCCTGCTAAAGGATTCAAAACAAGATCCAAAAGCAAGTATTCTGATAAGTTTATTGTAGAAAGAAGAAAAAAATAGGATATGAGTCGTTCATTAAAGAAACCGCCATTCGTTCATTATAAATTAATGAAAAGAGTTGACGATGCTCAAGCTGCTAGCAGCAAGGCTGTAATTAAAACTTGGTCTCGAGCGTCTACAATTACACCTGAATTTGTTGGATTAACCTTCGCAGTTCACAACGGGAATAAATTTATTCCAGTATTTGCAACTGAAAACATGGTTGGTCACAAATTAGGAGAGTTCTCCCCTACCCGCAATTTCCGTGGGCATGGAGGTAATAAAAAAGATAAGAAACGTTAAGATTTAAAGCAGTCATGGGAGCCAGAAAACGCTTAAGAGCTGAACAGCTTAAAGAAAACAAGAAGTCAATTGCGATTGCGCACTTGAATAATTCGGGAATTTCTCCTCGTAAGATGAGATTAGTTGCTGATTTAATTCGCGGAGTTGAAGTAAATAAAGCATTGAACATTTTACAATTCAATGGTAAGGTTGCTTCTACAAGCCTAGGAAAGTTATTGCGTTCTGCAATTGCTAACTGGGAAACTAAAAACGAAGGATCTGACATCAGTCAAGAAAAATTAGTTGTTAGTCGAGTTGAAGTTGGTGGTGGTACAATGTTGAAGAGAATTCAACCAGCACCTCAAGGAAGAGCACATAGAATTAGAAAAAGATCGAACCACGTTACGATCGTAGTTGACGGTACTAAATAAGTTTAAGAAATGGGACAAAAGACAAATCCAATTGGAAATAGACTAGGTTACATCACCGGATGGGAGTCAAATTGGTATGGAGGAAAGGACTACAAAGATAAAATTGTAGAAGACGACCAAATCCGTAAATATTTGAGCGCTCGATTGGCGAAAGCAAGCATTGCTAAAATCATCATCGAACGTACCTTGAAGTTAGTAACGGTTACCATCAACACCGCTCGTCCAGGAGTAATCATTGGAAAAGGTGGTCAAGAGGTTGACAAACTAAAAGAAGAGTTAAAAAAATTGACGAAAAAAGAAATTCAAATCAATATCTTTGAGGTGAAACGTCCAGAATTGGATGCTCGATTGGTAGCTGATGGAGTTGCTCGTCAACTTGAAGCACGTATCTCTTTCCGTCGCGCTATTAAAATGGCAATCGCTGGAACAATGAGAATGGGTGCAGAAGGAATTAAAATCAAGATTTCTGGACGTTTGAATGGTGCGGAGATGGCACGTTCTGAAATGTATAAAGATGGTAGAACACCTCTTCATACATTCAGAGCTGATATCGACTATGCATTATCAGAAGCACACACGACTTATGGTCGTTTGGGTATCAAAGTTTGGATTTGCCGTGGTGAAGTTTATGGTAAGCGCGACTTATCTCCAAATATCGGTGTAGCTACTGGTAACGGAAACAACAACAATGGTGGCGATCGCAAACCTGCATCGTTCAAGAGAAAGAAAAAGTAATTAGAGACAGTTAAATTAACAGGAAATGTTACAGCCTAAGAGAACAAAATTTAGAAGAGTACAGAAAGGAAGAAATCGTGGATTGGCGCACAGAGGTTCGACAATTGCGTTTGGTTCTTTCGGATTAAAGGCTTTGGAACCAGGATGGATTACTTCACGTCAAATTGAAGCTTCCCGTATCGCCGTTACTCGATACATGAAGCGTGAAGGAAAAGTTTGGATCCGAATTTTCCCAGACAAGCCGGTGACCTCTAAGCCAGCAGAAGTACGTATGGGTAAAGGTAAGGGAGCTCCTAGTCACTGGGTTGCGGTGATTAAACCGGGTTGCATCATGTTTGAAGCAGACGGAGTACCTTACGAAATCGCTAAAGAAGCTATGCGTTTAGCTGCACAGAAGTTACCTGTGAAGTGTAAATTCATTGTTCGAAACGATTATGTTTTACCAATTTAAGATTGAAACATGAAACAAGCAGAAATCAATAAACTATCCGTTGAGGATTTGAAAAACCGTCTAGATGAATTCAAAGGACAATTGTCTAATTTGAAATTAACTCATCGCATGGCGCCAATTGAAAATCCACTACGCATTACAGCAATGCGCAAAACGGTTGCAAGATTGAGTACAGAATTAACAAAACGTTCAAATCAAGCTTAGGCTTGAACTAAAAAAATGAACATGGAAGAAAATCGAAATTTAAGAAAAGAAAGAATTGGTGTCGTTACAAGTAACAAAATGGAGAAATCCATCGTAGTTGCTGTGGAGCGTAAAGTGAAGCACCCGAAATACGGGAAATTCGTGAAAATGACCACTAAATTCGTTGCACATGACGAAACAAACGATTGCCACATTGGTGACGTTGTGAAAATCATGGAAACACGTCCTTTGAGTAAATCAAAGAACTGGAGATTAGTAGAAATTGTTGAAAGAGCTAAATAACCGGAGAGATGATACAAACAGAATCCAGACTATCAGTTGCAGACAATTCAGGAGCCAAAGAAGTACTTTGCATCCGAGTTTTAGGCGGAACAAGAAGACGCTATGCTTCCGTAGGTGATAAAATCGTAGTTACTGTAAAAAGTGCGATGCCTAACGGAGCAGTGAAAAAAGGTTCCGTTGCGAAAGCAGTAGTTGTTCGCACAAAAAAAGAAATTCGTCGTGCTGACGGATCTTACATCCGTTTCGATGATAACGCATGTGTGATCTTAAACCAAGGTGGTGAAATGAGAGGTACACGTATTTTCGGACCAGTTGCTCGCGAATTAAGAGAGAATAACTACATGAAAATTGTTTCATTAGCACCTGAGGTGTTATAATTATTGAAAAATGCAGAAGAAACTACACATTAAAGTTGGCGACACCGTGAAAGTAATTTCAGGTGAGTCCAAAGGTCAAGAAGGGCAAATCTCTTCTATTGACCGCGAGAAAATGCGTGCTACTGTATCAGGTGTAAACATGATTAAAAAGCACAACAAACCAAGTGCATCTAACCCACAAGGTGGTATTGAAGAGAAAGAAGGAACACTTCACATCTCTAACCTTATGGTAGTTGCAGGAGGAATTGCTACACGCATCGGTCGTAAAGACGAGAAAGGAAAATTAGTTCGTTATTCAAAGAAATCAGGGGAGGTGATTAAATAATGAGTTACACACCAAGATTAAAAGAAAAGTATAGAGGCGAGATTATGCAAACGCTTCAGGAACGTTTCGGATACAAATCCGTTATGAGTGTTCCTAAATTAGAGAAAATCGTTTTAAGCCAAGGTATGGGTGATGCGGTAGCTGACAAGAAATTAATCGATAGCGCTGCTGCTGATTTGTCTCGAATCGCTGGTCAAAAAGCCATTACTACCTTGTCTAAAAAAGATATCTCAAACTTCAAATTACGTAAAGGAATGCCAATTGGTACGAAAGTTACCTTGCGTGGAGACAGAATGTATGACTTTTTAGATCGTTTACTATCTGTAGCTTTGCCAAGAACGCGTGACTTCCGTGGCATTAATCCAAAAGGATTTGATGGACGTGGTAATTTCAACTTAGGAGTGAAAGAACACATCATCTTTCCTGAGATTGACATCGACAAAGTAAACCGTATTTTAGGTATGGACATCACTTTTGTTACATCCGCAGCTAGTGATGAAGAAGCGAAAGCATTATTAGATGCATTTGGATTTCCATTTATTAAAAAATAAGAAGAAATGGCAAAGGAATCAATGAAAGCGCGTGAGCGCAAAAGAGAAAGGTTAGTTGCTCGATACGAAAAGAAACGTGCTGAATTAACAAAAGTGTTGAAATCTACAGATTCATCTGAAGAAATTCAATCAGCTAAGTGGGATGCAATGATGCAATTGCAAAAATTACCTGCAAACTCTTCCAAAATCAGAATGCACAATCGTTGTGGATTAACTGGTCGTCCAAGAGGGTACATGCGTCAATTCGGTATCTCAAGGGTAACTTTTAGAGAAATGGCTTTGGCCGGAAAAATCCCAGGAGTTAAAAAGGGAAGTTGGTAATTAAAGAAAAAACACAGAAGAAATGAATACAGATCCGATAGCAGATTTTCTCACACGCATCCGTAATGCGAGTGCTGCAGGTTTGAAAATGGTGGAAATTCCTGGCTCAAACATTAAACGTGCAATGGCGCAAATTTTGTTTGACCAAGGATATATCCTCAACTACAAATTTGAAGATGATAACAAGCAAGGAACGATTAAAATTGCATTGAAATACAATCAATCTACTCGTGTTCCTGCCATCACAAAATTACAACGAGCTTCTCGTCCAGGATTACGTAAGTATAGTGGATCAGTTGAAATGCCACGTGTATTGAATGGTTTAGGTATTGCTATTGTCTCAACTTCGAAAGGAGTAATTACAGACAAAGAAGCACGTAAATTGAATGTAGGTGGAGAAGTCCTTTGTTACGTTTATTAAAAATTTAAGAAATGTCAAGAATTGGAAAAGCACCGGTAACTATCCCAAGTGGCGTTGAAGTCACTTTCAAGGATGCAGTTATTACGGTTAAGGGGAAAAAAGGTGAATTATCACAAGCTATTGATACTTGTGTAGGTGTTACCATCGAAGACAATGTGATTACTTTCTCACGTCAGTCAGATGCGCCAAACGATCGTTCTAAACATGGTTTATACCGTGCGTTAGTATTCAACATGATCGCTGGAGTTTCTGAAGGTTGGAAAAAAGACATGGAAATCATCGGAGTTGGATACCGCGCAAACGCAACAGGTCAACAATTAGAACTTGCCTTAGGTTTCTCTCACTCAATCATTATGGAAATCCCTAATGAAGTGAAAGTTACAACTACTACTGAAAAAGGAAAGGCTCCAATTGTTTCACTTGAATCTTTCGACAAACAATTGCTAGGTCAAGTTGCAGCTAAAATTCGTTCGTTTAGAAAACCTGAACCATACAAAGGAAAAGGTATTCGTTTCGTTGGTGAAGAAATTCGTAGAAAAGCTGGTAAATCAGCAGGTAAAAAATAATAGGTAGATTATGGCACTAAATAAAGTATTAAGAAGAGCTAAAATTAAGCGAAGAATTCGTAAGAAAGTTTTCGGAACAACAGCGATTCCAAGATTAACAGTTTTTAGAAGCAACAAGCAAATATACGCTCAGTTGGTTGATGACATCTCTGGTAAAACTTTGGCTTCAGCTGGATCTTTGAAAATGGAAGATGCTCAAAAAACAAACAAGATTAACCAAGCTTCAATCGTAGGTAAGAAAATTGCCGAAGTAGCTGCGCAAGCAGGAATTGAAAAGGTGGTTTTTGACCGTAATGGTTACTTGTACCATGGTAGAATTAAATCTTTAGCTGATTCAGCGAGAGAAGGAGGACTTAAATTTTAATAAGAAATGGCAGCTCAAATAGTAAATAGAGTAAAATCAACAGAAATCGAGTTAAAAGATAAACTGGTAGCTGTAAACCGTGTAACGAAAGTTACGAAAGGTGGACGTACATTCAGTTTTTCAGCAATCGTTGTTGTTGGTGATGAACACGGTGTTGTTGGTCATGGTCTTGGAAAAGCGAAAGAGGTTACTGAAGCGATTACGAAAGGAATCGACGATGCGAAAAAGAACTTAATCAAAGTTCCAATCCTTAGAGGAACAGTTCCTCACGCTCAAAAAGGTAAATTTGGTGGTGCAGAAGTATTTTTGAAGCCTGCAACAGAAGGTACAGGAGTAATCGCCGGTGGTGCGATGCGTGCTGTATTGGAAAGTGTTGGTGTACACAATGTACTTGCAAAATCACAAGGTTCTTCTAACCCACACAATGTTGTGAAAGCAACTATGGATGCATTAGCTAACATGCGCGATGCTGTTGCGGTTGCTCGTCAAAGAGGAATTTCACTAGATAAAGTATTCAACGGTTAATCTTTAGGAAATGGACACGATTAAAATAAAACAAGTAAGAAGTGCGATTAAACGTCCAGCTGATCAAAAAGCAACGATTAAAGCTCTAGGATTTCGCCGCTTGAACCAAGTTGTAGAAAAAGTGGCAACTCCTCAAATTATGGGAATGGTGAATAAGGTGAAACACCTCATTCAAGTAGTGGATTAATATTCAGTCGAAGAAAAATGGAATTACATAAACTAACACCTGCTTCAGGTTCAGTAAAAAAAGTTAAACGTATCGCTCGTGGTCAGGGTTCTGGTCACGGTGGAACGGCAACACGTGGACACAAAGGAGCAAAGTCTCGTTCAGGTTACAAAACCAAAATTGGTTTTGAAGGTGGACAAATGCCTTTGCAACGTCGTGTACCGAAATTCGGTTTCAAAAACATCAACCGTGTAGAGTATAAAGCAATTAATTTGGATATTATCGAGAATTTAGCAACCGTTAAAGGTATCGTTGAAATTACTCCAGATCGAAAGTAAGCATCTCCGCTAATGGGTTTTCAACAACTGCTATTGCAGCAATTGAAGCACAAGGTGGTACATGTAACAAAATCTAACTATCTTTGCACGCTCTTAAATGAAACGATTTATACAAAATATTCAAAACATTTGGAAGGTAGAAGAATTACGTAAGCGTATTATTCTAACCTTAGGACTGATACTTGTTTACAGAATCGGGTCATTTGTCATCATTCCTGGTGTCAACTACGAGGCGTTAACAACGAAAAGTAGCGACCAAAACCTGTTAGAAACATTATTGTCAGTGTTTTCTGGTGGTGGATTTACTCACGCTTCGATTATGGCGTTGGGAATCATGCCTTACATTAGTGCTTCCATCATTATGCAACTTCTCGGTATGGCAGTTCCAGCTGTTCAGAAAATGCAAAATGAAGGTGAGTCAGGTAGAAAGCAAATCAATAATTATACACGCATCTTAACAATTGTCATTTGTGCGCTACAAGCGCCAAGTTATTTGTCATTGTACGTGGATCAAAAACAAGCGATGCCAGACTTCAATGTACTTGGTATTTCTGAAACTTTCTGGTGGACTCAAACAATCCTCGTTTTAATTTCGGGATCTATGTTTGCAGTTTGGTTAGGTGAAAGAATTACAGAA
>JBEDJV010000030.1:0-26544 GCA_041172545.1 Bacteroidota bacterium
TCCGTGTTCTTCAAAAAGCTCTTGGTATTCTTCTCCAATAACCTTGTAGAAGTCGTTCAGTGAGGTTCTTCCTTCAAAAATAAAGGTTTGTTCATCTAATTTTGTGTAAGCAATCTCATGGTCATCAAATTCATCCGTGATGTCTCCTACAATTTCCTCGAGAATATCCTCCAAGGTGACAATTCCACTTGCGCCACCGTATTCGTCCACCACAATCGCCATGTGCATGCGCATGCTTCTGAATTCTTGAAGTAAATCGTTTATTTTTTTATTCTCTGGAATGAAAAAAGGTTTTCTCAGTATCGATTTCCAGTCGAAATCTGCGCCTGCATTTAAATGCGGCAGTAAATCCTTAATGTACAGAATGCCCACAATGTTGTCCGGCGATTCGTCGAAAATCGGCATACGTGAATATCCTGCTTCCAAAACCGTTTGCATCACTTCTTCAAAACTAGATTCTGCATCGATGGCTTCCACTTCTATTCGAGGTGACATGATTTGACTTGCATCTGTTTTTCCAAATTTCACAATGCCTTCTAGAATTTTATGGTCCTCCTCAGAACTAGAATCCTCTCGCGTTAATGCAAGCGCTTGCTCTAATTCATCTTGGTTTACTTTCACCGAAGTTTTTGTGCGTTTTTGAATGAAACTTGTCCCAAAAACGAGTGCCGATTTTAACCACGAAATTGGAGGGACTGAACTAAGGAAATAGAGTGGGTAGGACATCCATCGAACAACACTCATGGTATTTCGTGCGGCGAAAATCTTAGGCACAACTTCGCCTAACAATAGAATGAGAAAGGTAATCCCAACGACTTCTAGTAAAAATCGTTTCAACTCTCCACCGGGTGTTGGAGGGTAGACATCGTTCAAAATAAAAGTGGAAAGAATAACTATTCCAACATTTACGAAGTTATTGGTAATCAGTATAGTTGCTAAAAGTTCTTTTGGCTTTCCCAGTAAAGATAAAATGAGTTTTGATCGAGAACTATTTTCTTTTTTGAGGTCTTCATTGTCGGCTGGACGCAAAGAGAAAAACGCACTTTCAGAACCAGACATCAACGCAGAAACGAAGAGTAAAAGTGCAATGCAAATAATGTAAATCACGGTAGTAGAGTCAAAACCGCTGGGTAAGGATTTTGCTAAACTGATAAAACTGGGAGGCTCGATTAGGCTCATGGTTAAAAAGGTAAAGAATCTTCAATGTTGTTTTCTAAACCGCTCATTGGTGAAGGATTAGCGGGCTTTCCTTCCGGGGAATATGGGGCATTGTTACGCTCAGATTGATCGCTGCGGGTTAAAATCGTTAGATCATCTCCAACAACTTCTGTAGCGTAGCGTGTATTTCCTTCTTTGTCTTGCCAAGAACGTTTTTTTAATTTTCCTTCGATGTAAACTTTAGATCCTTTACGGACATACTTTTCGGCAATTTCAGCTAGTCCTCGCCACAATACAATGTCGTGCCAGTCAGTAATTTCCTTGCGTTCTCCTGTTTGTTTGTCGTTATAGATTTCTGATGTCGCAAGCGGAAAGGTTGCCACAACTGATCCATTTTCTAGACGGCGAACCTCAGGGTCTTTACCCAAGTTTCCAATTAAAATTACTTTATTGACACTTCCATTCATTTGGACAAAACTAAAGGTTTACGGTATCAATAATACTTATTTTTTTTTAAACGTGCGTTTTTTTGCTGGTTTTGCTGCATCACTTTTGGAAATCTCGATGCATTCTTCCAAACTTAATTTCTCCGCCTCGGTTCCTTTTGGCAATTTAAAATTGTCTTTTCCAATTTTCATATAAGGACCATAGCGTCCATTGAGCAATTGAATATCCGGACGCTCGTCAAAACTTTTGATCAAGCGATTTGCTTCAACTTGTAACTTTTCAAGGTAAATTTCTAAGGATCTTTCGTAAGTAATGGTCATGGGATCTTCTCCTTTCGGAATAGAAGCGAATATTTTTCCAACTTGAACATATGGCCCAAAGCGACCATTATTTACTTTCATGTCTTGCTCTTCGTATTGTCCAACAACTCTTGGTAATTGAAACAATTTTAACGCATCTTCAAGGGAGATATTTCCAATGGATTGGTTCGGTTGTAGAGAAGCAAACAAGGCTTTTTCTCCATCTACTTTTTCATCACCAATTTGAACCATCGGTCCAAATTTACCGATGCGCACAATGATTTTTCTTCCGCTTTCAGGATGAACACCTAATTCGCGTTCACCAGTAGCTCGTTCACTATGCTCAAGCGTATTTTCTACCACGGTATGGAACGGTTTGTAGAAATTCTCCATCATACTGGTCCATTCTAAGCGACCTTGTGCAATCTCATCGAATTCCGCTTCAACTTTTGCCGTAAATTGGTAATCCATGATTTGATCAAAATGCTCTTTGAGGTAATCAGTTACGACAATTCCGATGTCTGTAGGGAAAAGTTTATTTCGATCCTTACCGGTTGTTTCTGACTTCTGCTCTTTCGAGATTTCACCATTTGTTAGGGTTAACAAACAATAGTTTCTGATTTCTCCTTCGCGTTCCTGTTTTTCAACGTAAGTACGTTTTTGAATCGTTGAAATAGTCGGTGCATAGGTAGATGGACGACCGATTCCTAATTCTTCTAATTTCTTAACCAATGATGCTTCTACGTAACGAGAAGGGGGACGAGTAAATCGCTCTACAGCAGTACAAATGGACAAGTCCAAAGATTCATTTGCGCTTACTTTTGGCAACAATCCTTCTGCTTCCTCATCTTGTTCATCATCCAAACTTGATTCCATGTAAACTTTCAGGAATCCGTCGAAAACGATGGCAATCCACCAATTTTTACTGTTGTGCGCTCTAATTTTGCATGAGCCATTTGACTTGCGATGGATCTTTTCCAAATCAATTCGTACAGCCTCGTTTCGTCGCGTTCAGCATCAATACTTGTTTTGCCAAAATCCGTTGGACGAATCGCCTCATGGGCTTCTTGCGCACCAGAACTTTTTGTGGTGTATTTCGTCGGCTTAGAATAATCGTTTCCGTAAAATTCTTCGATTGCGGCTTTCGCTCCATTAACTGCTGTCTCAGAAAGATTCACGGAGTCCGTTCGCATATAAGTGATATGTCCAGACTCATACAATCGTTGTGCGACACTCATCGTTTTCGTTACAGAAAATCCGAGTTTTAAACTGGCTTCTTGCTGTAATGTGGACGTTGTAAAAGGTGCTGCAGGTGATTTAGTACTTGGTTTTTGTTGAACATCATCGACTTTAAAAGAGGTGTTTCTGCACAATTCTAAAAATTCTTGCGCTTCTTTTTCACCGTTCAACTGACGGTTTAATTCTGCTTTTAGCACACCATTGTTTGCGCCGAATGTTCCGTTCACTCGAAAGAAAGGATTCACGTTAAACGCTTGTATTTCGCGTTCACGATCTACGATTAATCGTACTGCAACGGATTGCACACGTCCAGCAGATAAACTTGGACGCACTTTTTTCCAAAGTACCGGTGAAAGTTCAAATCCAACAATGCGATCTAAAACACGTCTTGCCTGCTGTGCATCTACCAGTTCTTTGTTAATCTTACGAGGATTTTCAATCGCTTTGAGAACAGCCGTTTTCGTGATTTCATTAAAGGTAATGCGATGGGTGTCTTTTTTTGCTAAGTCTAAGGTTTCAAATAAATGCCAAGAAATCGCTTCTCCCTCGCGGTCCTCATCGGTAGCGAGCCATACAACCTCAGCTGCTTTTGCTAATTTTTTCAATTCAGCAACGACTTGTTTCTTGTCGGCACTGACTTCATACAGCGGATTGAAATGATTGTCAATTTCGATGGCTAATCCTTTCTTAGTCAAATCTCGAACGTGTCCGAAGCTAGACTTTACAATGAAGTCTTTTCCAAGATATGATTCGATGGTTTTTGCCTTTGCAGGGGACTCAACGATAACGAGATTTTTTGACATAAGAAGAATTTTGGGACAAATGTATATGGAAAACACGGCAAAAAGCAAGTTGTTCACTGCAAAATTTTTCTACCCTTTTCCTTTAACCTATGGTTAAGAAAAATTTCCTAGTAAAAAAAACTTATTCGATGAATTTGGTATGTCAATTTGTCATGCGTTTTTATTTGTCGTAAATTTGTGTCCCTAGAAATAATCGTAAGCAATGGAATTTGAAAATAAAGTGATTGATGAATCAATGCAGGGAACTGCCATCGAATTACAAAATCAAGGTGGAGAAGGAAAGAAAAAACTATACTTAGAAAGTTATGGTTGTCAGATGAATTTTTCTGACAGTGAGGTCGTTGCTTCCATTTTAGCTCAAGATGGATTTGAAACAACGCGCAATATGGATGAAGCAGATGTTATTCTTTTGAATACCTGTTCCATCCGTGAAAACGCTGAACAGCGTGTGCGAAATCGCTTGACAGAGTTTAAAATCAAAAAAGAAAACAACCCTGATTTGGTCGTTGGTGTGCTCGGATGCATGGCTGAACGACTCAAAAAGAATTTACTCGAAGAAGAAAAACTAGTAGATTTAGTCGCAGGTCCGGATGCTTATCGAGATTTACCGAACTTGATTGAAGAAGTTGGAACTGGACAAAAAGCGGTGAACGTTTTGCTTTCACGCGACGAGACTTACGCAGATATTTCTCCTGTCCGTTTGGATCAAGGTGGAATCGCTGCCTTTGTGACGATCATGCGTGGTTGCGATAACATGTGTTCATTCTGTGTGGTGCCTTTCACTCGCGGAAGAGAGCGTTCGCGCGATCCGCACACCATAATAGAAGAATGTCAAGATTTATTTAATCGTGGCTACCGCGAAGTAACGCTTCTCGGACAAAATGTAGATTCGTACCGATGGAATTTAAGTTCCAAAGGAGAAGTGAAAAACGCTGATCAACCCACTACTAATTTTGCACAATTGATGGAGATGGTGGCCTTGGTTTCTCCAGAATTACGCGTTCGCTTCAGTACATCTCATCCGAAAGATATGACGGATGATGTGCTTGAAATCATGGCGAAGTATGAAAACATTTGTCCTTACATTCACTTGCCAGTACAATCAGGAAATACAGATGTGCTTTACCGCATGAACCGTGGATATTCACGTGAATGGTACATGGAACGCATCAATGCCATTCACCGAATTGTTCCAAATTGTGCGATTTCAACCGATGTCATTACCGGATTCTGTGGAGAAACGGAAGAAGAACACCAAGAAACACTTTCGTTAATGGATTTCGTAGAATACGATTTTGCTTATATGTTTAAGTATTCAGAACGTCCAAAAACATTGGCGGAAAGAAGATTTGAAGATGATGTACCTGAAGAGGTGAAAGGTCGTCGTCTAAACGAAATCATTGAAAAGCAATTGTCACATTCCTTGAAATCCAATCAAAAACAAATTGGTACCATTCAAAAAGTACTAATTGAGGGACCATCCAAGCGTTCGGAAGAACATTTGTGTGGAAGAACAGGAAGAAATTCAATGGTCGTCTTTCCAAAAGAATCTTATGAAAAGGCACAATATGTGATGGTTCGAATCGACAGTTGTACCTCTGCCACTTTGATGGGAGAAGTTGTTTCAGCTTGTTAAATATAGATTAGATGAACATTCAACAGGTAAAACAACGCTTCGGTATCATTGGGAATTCTCCCATGTTGAACCGCGCCTTGGAAGTAGCGATGCAAGTTGCTCCTACGGATATATCCGTGCTTGTTACGGGAGAAAGTGGAACGGGAAAAGAAATTATTCCGCAAGTTATTCATCAATTAAGTTCACGTAAACACGGAGAATACATTGCCGTAAACTGTGGTGCGATTCCCGAGGGAACAATTGATTCTGAATTATTTGGACA
The DNA here is from genome assembly GCA_041172545.1 of Bacteroidota bacterium. Taxonomy (GTDB): domain Bacteria; phylum Bacteroidota; class Bacteroidia; order Flavobacteriales_D; family Crocinitomicaceae; genus UBA952. The sequence goes on from JBEDJV010000030.1 coordinate 5,845, forward strand.
CGAAAAAGGTTCCTTTACAGGTGCAAGTGGAAGCCGTCAAGGCTATTTCGAAGTGGCAAATGGCGGAACCATATTTTTAGATGAGGTAGCTGAATTACCCATGCAAACACAAGTCCGTTTACTACGCGTCTTGGAAACAGGTGAATTCATTCGTGTTGGATCCTCCAAAGTCATTAAAACGAACGTGCGCGTTGTCGCAGCGACAAACGAAAATATGCAACAAGCGATTCATTCGGGGAAATTCCGCGAGGACTTGTTTTATCGCTTAAGCACGGTTCCTATTCAGTTGCCAGCGTTGAAAAATAGGCAAGAAGATGTGCATTTGTTGTTCCGCAAATTCGCGAATGACTTTGCTGAAAAATACCGCATGCCAGCCATTAAATTATCGGAGGAAGCAGTCGTTATTCTACAGAATTATCCGTGGCCAGGGAATATTCGCCAATTAAAAAATTTAGTAGAACAGTTATCGGTCATCGAAACAGCTCGTGACATCGATGGAATGATGCTGGCATCGTACCTTCAACCAATAACGGAGAAGTCAAGTTTCTTAGTCAAAAATGATCAAACACAAGAATCGATTTCTGAACGCGAATTGATGTACAAGTTTCTTTTCGACATGAAAAAAGACTTAACCGAACTCAAGAAATTAGTTTTAGAGGTCATCAATAATGGTCAATCGGTGAATTTAAGCCAGGATCAAACCGCACTCGTCAATCGAATTTATCAAGATTTGTACGACGACGCGCCAGTTTCAACTCGCATGCTCCCACCTGGAACAGCGAGCGATGCACATGTTGGCTATCCAACAACAACAGAAACCTTCGAAGTTCACGAAGAAATTGAAGAATCCTTATCTTTGGAAGATCGTGAAAAGGAATTGATTCAGAAAGCCTTAGAAAAACACAGAGGAAAACGTAAGTATGCTGCGCTGGAATTAGGTATTTCTGAACGAACGCTTTACCGTAAAATAAAAGAATACCAACTCGGGGAATAAATGAAAATCATCCTATTCATTTTCGTGGCAATTGGATTAAGTGCTTGCTGGCCAAGCAGCTTTTCGTTTAGAGATACGGGAGGAATGCCGGAGGAATGGAAAACGTTTACCTTGAAAACGCTCACTTTAGAAGCCGCTACTTGTCCCTTGAATTTTGCCGCTGTTTTGTCTGAAAACATGAAAGATGGTGTTCAAAATAACACGCCACTTTTATTGAATACCACCTATGGCAAGGGAGAAGTAAATATGGAGGGAAAGATCACTCAATATTCCGTTCAACCATTGGCTGTACAAGGAAATAACAGTGCTTCACAAAACCGACTTACCATGACTGTCGTGATGACCATAAATATCACGAAGCCTAAAGAAGAACAGTGGACAATGACGAGCACACGTTTTGCTGATTTCAGTTCCGGAACGAATCTCTCCCAAGTTGAAACGAAATTATTTGAAGACATCTCAGCTCAGATGGTGCAAGATTTGATCAATAAATTATTAAGCAATTGGTGATGTTAAGTAGCGAATCCATACACCAACAAATGCGCAACACGTCTAGCTGTTCGACTCTTCACTTAAATGAGTTGAAAGAACTGATGGATTTGTATCCGTATGCTTCCAGTATCGTTACCTTATATTTGAAGTCGTTGGCGAATGACCAAGACTTACGCTTGAGTTCACAATTAGAAAAATACGCGTATCAAATTCCCAATCGCACCTTACTTTACGATTTATTGGTAACTCAAACCAATGAGGCGAAAAAAGAAAGGGAAGTACAGCCAGAAATCGTTCAAGAAGCAGCGACAGTCCTTTCGTTAGAATCTGAATCTTCGGAGTCGACTGATGTTAAATCAGCAAGTCCAATTGATGAGATTTCAGTTGTGGAAATTGAACCGGTACTTATTCCAGATGAAGAAACCGAGGAATTAGAAACGATGATTGAACCGGTGGCTAAATCCGAAGTGCTTTTCACCGAAGAAACAATCGAAGACGGTGAAGTTTCGGAGGAAGGAGCGGAGGAAAGTGCCTTGAACATTCCGCATCAGCTGGAAGAGATAAGGGAAATGGATGAGGTAGATACCTTGATTCAATCAGCAGTCATTTCTTCATCGTATTTGCAATTGGCCTATCCAGAAGCAGCGGAGGAAGTCGAAATAGAAGAAAAAATATTGCTTGACGAAGAAACGGAAAGTCCATCCGAAGAAAAAGATCGAATTCAAGTTGTAGAGCCAGCGACGGTAGTGCAACCGAAGTCCTTTACAGATTGGTTGAAAATGGGTGAAATTTTGGATGGAGCTAAGGAGGAACAAGAGGAAGAAGAGAAAAAGCCTACGTTCTATCAGTTCGAAAAACCAAAGAAGGAATTCTACTCACCAGCGAAAAAAGCGAAGGAAAGTGTCAGTGAAAATGCGATGCCTGTAAGCGAAACACTTGCCCAAATATTTGCCCTACAAGGAAATATTAACAAGGCAATTCAAGTTTATGAGCAATTAAGTTTGTCTTTTCCGGAAAAAAAGAGTTTCTTTGCAAGCCAAATTAGAAATTTAAAGAGAAAACTTAATTCTTAATCATGGATTTATTATTATCTATACTTATCATTGCAGCAAGTATCTTGTTGATTTTAGTTGTTTACGTTCAAAACCCAAAAGGTGGAGGCTTGAGTTCTGATTTCGGTTCTCCGTCTCAATTAGGTGGTGTTCAAAAAACGAACGAGTTGATTGACAAAATGACTTGGGGATTAGCTGCAACAATTGTTGTTTTAAGTTTAGTGATGACGATTCGTCAACCTAAAGCACCGAAACCAGTTGCACCTCAACAAACACAACAAGGACAAGGGCAAGGTCAAGCGCCAGCTCAAGGGAATAAATAAGATTCGGTTTCAACCGTTGAAATGTCAGTATGTCACGCATGCTGACATTTTTTTTGTCCTAAAGCGAAAAATTGTCCACTTTCGACTAGTGGCATAATATTAGTGAATTGAACATCCAAAATAAATAAACAATGTCAGTAAATTTTAAACCTTTGGCAGACAGAGTTCTGGTAGAACCTGCGCCAGCAGAACAAAAAACAGCAAGTGGAATCATTATTCCAGATACAGCAAAAGAAAAACCATTGCGCGGAATTGTTGTAGCAGCTGGTACCGGTAAAAAAGATGAGCCAATGTCAGTAAATGTTGGTGATTCTGTATTATACGGTCAATACGCTGGTACGGAAATCAAAATCGATGGTACAAACTATCTGATTATGAGAGAATCTGATATTTATGGAATTTTTTAATTAATCATTCAAACGTAAAACAATGGCAAAAGATATTTATTTCGACGTAGAAGCACGTGAGAAATTAAAAAGAGGTGTAGATGCTTTGGCAGATGCAGTGAAAGTGACATTAGGTCCAAAAGGACGTAACGTTGTAATTGGTAAAAAATTCGGAGCACCGCACATCACAAAAGATGGTGTGACTGTTGCGAAAGAAATTGAATTGAAAGACCCAATTGAAAACATGGGTGCACAAATGGTCAAAGAAGTGGCTTCTAAAACAGCAGATATTGCTGGTGACGGAACGACAACAGCAACTGTTTTGGCTCAAGCGATTGTGAGTGCTGGATTGAAAAACGTGGCTGCTGGAGCAAATCCAATGGACTTGAAACGTGGAATCGATAAAGCGGTGGCAGAAGTCGTGAAAAACTTGAAGAAAATTTCCAAAGAAGTAGGTTCTGACAATAGCAAGATCCAACAAATTGCGACGATTTCAGCGAACAACGACGAAACAATCGGTAAATTGATTGCTGAAGCGATGAAAGTAGTTGGAAACGATGGTGTCATCACTGTTGAAGAAGCGAAAGGAACAGAAACGGAAGTGAAAACGGTAGAAGGAATGCAATTCGATCGTGGATACTTATCTCCATACTTTGTAACGAATGCAGAGAAAATGATTACCGAAATGGAAAATCCGTTAATCCTCATTAGCGAGAAGAAAATTTCAAGCATGAAAGAATTGCTTCCAATTTTGGAGCCAGTTGTTCAAGCCGGAAAAGGATTGTTAATCATCGCTGAAGATGTGGACGGAGAAGCATTAGGAACGCTTGTTGTCAATCGATTACGTGGTTCATTGAAAGTGGCAGCTGTGAAAGCACCAGGATTCGGTGACCGTCGAAAAGCGATGTTGGAAGATATCGCGATTTTAACTGGTGGACAAGTGATCTCTGAAGAGCGCGGAATGACGTTGGAAAACGTTACCATGGACATGTTAGGATCTGCGGCGAAAATTGAAATCGACAAAGACAATACAACAATCATTAACGGAAAAGGGACAAAAGCGGACATTAAAGCACGCGTAGGACAAATCCGCTCTCAAATTGAATCAACTACTTCTGATTACGACCGTGAGAAATTACAAGAGCGTTTGGCGAAGTTAGCAGGTGGTGTAGCTGTACTTTACGTAGGTGCGCCAACTGAAGTTGAGATGAAGGAGAAAAAAGACCGCGTAGACGATGCATTAGCAGCAACACGTGCAGCTGTGGAAGAAGGAATTGTTCCAGGTGGAGGTGTCGCTTTGATCCGTGCGATTGAGACTTTAGATAAATTAAAAGGTGCAAACGAAGACGAAACAACTGGAATTGCGATTGTGAAACGTGCGGCGGAAGAGCCATTGCGTCAAATCATTGCCAATGCAGGTGGAGAAGGAGCAATCATCGTTCAAAAAGTACGCGAAGGAAAAGATGACTTCGGATACAATGCACGTACGGAGAAATTCGAACCATTGTACAAAGCAGGTGTCATCGATCCAACGAAAGTAACACGCATCGCTGTTGAAAACGCAGCTTCTATTGCCGCAATGTTGTTGACAACAGAATGTGTGATTGCTGACCAACCGGAAGAAGGAAACTCAGCAGCTGCCATGGCAGGAATGGGTGGAGGAATGCCCGGAATGATGTAGGATTTATAAGAGCCTTCGGGCTCTTTCCCGTTTCCTACTTCCCGATTCATTCGGATAGATGGAGACGACTCTATATGGCCACTCGCAAGAGTGGCTTTTTTTTGTCCAACTTTTCATCTTGTTTCTTAACTTTATCCTTCAATCTAGTTTATGTGCTACGCGAATTCTTCCACCTCTGTCAATATTGACTTGGCGAAACGCTACCAAAAGGTCGTGCCAGAATTAATTCCAGATAAACCAACATTTTACGCATCAGGATTCGACCATCCAAACTGGCGAATCATTACTAACGACCCGAAAATTCAACAGATGAATTGGGGCCTTGTTCCTTTTTGGTTTAAAGGTCAAAATCGATTGGATGTCAGTAATAAAACACTCAATGCGCGCATCGAAACCTTAGAGGAGCGAAGTTCATTTAAGCATTTATGGAATCGACAACATTGCTTGGTTCCTTCCACCGGATTTTTTGACTGGCAACACCAAGGAAAAAACCGAATTCCGTACTTTATTCGATGCAAAGATCATGAACTCTTTTCACTTGCAGGAATGTACGATACGTGGATGAATCCACAAACACAAACGATGGAGCAGACATTTACCATCGTTACTTGTGAAGCGAATAAATTGATGGCAGAAATCCACAATGTGAAAAAACGAATGCCCTTGATTTTAACACCTGAATTGGAAAGTGAATGGTTGAGTGGGAACTTTCAATGGGACCTTACCAAACGCATTTCTTCTGATCATTTAATTGCTCACACCATCAATAAACGATTAATCCTATCTCCTCAAGCAAATAGCGCGGAAATACACAAAGAATTTATGGACGATAGTCAACGTCAAACAAATCTATTTGACTAATTTTGGCATTACATTTGATTCTGTCCGTTGTGAAAAAAATTATACTGCTTTTCGTTTTGTTTTTGTCTTTGGTTTCGTGCATCGAAATTTCCGATGATTTAACCATGCACAACGACGGATCTGGTACCCTGCGCTATAAAGTGAATTTGTCTGCGAGTAAGGTAAAAGTGAATTCCATTCTCGCTTTGGATAGTTTGGATGGCAAGAAAGTACCGAGCATTCAAGAAATCAGCGCGAAAGTAGGCGAGTTTGCTAAAATTCTCGACTCCCAACCGGGAATATCCAATGTCTTAATTGAAGAAAATTACACCATGTCACTGCAAGCTGGACTCGCAAACGCAATTGAAGCTGTTTCAAAAGACAAACTTGGTCCAGAAGCAGATGAAATATGGATTACTTGGGACGGTAACAAATTAAAACGTTCCATTCCTGCATTTGCTCGTGCTAAAGTGAAAGCATTTAAATCAAACGATATCGATCTATTGAAAGATGGCACCTATACCTCCATAACACGTTTTGATCGTCCGATTGAAAAGTTCGATAATTCCTTGGGGACAATGAGTAAAAGTAAGACGGCAGTGATGGTGAAATCAAGTGCGTATAGCATCAAAGAAAACCAAGATTTGCTCGAAAATACAATCTATTTAATCTCGACGAAAAACTAACGAGATTATGATTAAATTCGCTTCATATTTCATTTGAAAATTGCCTGTGAAAAACGCACTAATTTATTCCTTTACCTTGTTCTCCAGTACGTTACTGTTTGGACAAAAATCTGAATTATTCATCCCAAAAGATGCTGTAACTGTTTTTAGTATCAATAACATTAGTTTACTGCAGAAAATATCCATGGATGACCTCGTTCAATACGAATTCATGGAGGAAGTTCATCAGGAATTGTTTGACGGGTCAACTTCAGGTAAAACCTTGAAGGATGCTGGAATTGATTTCGATCAGCGATTGAATTTATTCTACGGTAAAAACAATCAGAATGAATTGTCAGGCTTTACATTTGGCGTAAAAAATAAAGCGGAATTGTTCGGTGTATTTGATGATTTTCAAAAATTAGATGTGGCTTTTCCCGGGGTGGAACTATATGGCACTTTCTTCAATAATTTAATCATAAAAGAAAATACCGCTATCCTTGTGCGCATTGAGCCAACGATGGATTACATTGATCAAATGACAGACTCCATTTGGTACGCAAGAGGGAACGAAATGCCCTATGAATTGTACGATGTTGAGGAGAACGTTGGTGAGGAAGAAGAAATATTGAATGAGCAAGAGTTTACGAATGATCAACCTGTGGAAGAGACAGTCTATCCTGATGCAACAGAAAATCCAAACATTAAAAATTACTACGAATTACGTGACAGCGTTCAGTCGATTCTTCAGGAACGTGAGTTGGAACGATTAATGAATGAATTGTTTGTGGATCATAAAAACTTGTATTCTCAAGACACACGTTTTGCTGCACAAATGTCCCATGAAGCCATCGGTACGTTTTATTTAGATAATTCTCGAAATTTTGAGAAATCACAAGGACTTTGGTATTTTCAAACAGTACTTCCTTCTTTGTACAAGGACATCCAAGAATTGTATACAGGAAATCTCATTTTAGGAGATTTAATCCTGAAGGAAAACAAGATGGAATTTCATGTGGAGGCAAATTATGGCAAAGAATTAGGTTCGATCTATCAAGAAATGAACGATTCTAAATTCGATAAAAACGTACTCAAGTACATCCCTCAAACAAGTACGGGTTACTTTACCTATAATGTGAATCTTCGTCAAGCATACGAACAAGCGTACAAAGTCATCATGCCAATTTTGTCAGATGAGAACAATGCGCAGATTTCCATGAATGTATTGACCATTGAATTATTAAATGAGTTTGTCAACAAAGACGCGCTTTTCGGAACCTACAAAGGAAGTATGTTTGGGACATTTAATGGCATCAAGAAAATCAAAACGAAGAAAATCGAGTTCTTTTACGATGAAGAAACGTTTGAATACGGCGAACGAGAAGCGGAAGCGGAGGAAGATATGCCAATTTTCACGCTAGGCTTCTCCATTGATCGTTCGGATATACCGGAGAAAGTAATGAAGCACATGAGTCGTTTGACATCGAAATTTAAAAATTGCGGAGATTATTGGAAATTTGAAAATGCCATTTTTGATGCGGCTCCGATGTATTTTATTAGCCGAAATGGATTGTTCATTTTAACCAATGATGAGGATTTAGCCGTCAATCATTCGAATGGCTATGGTTCAGAGTCCCTCACACGTAAAGAGTGCAAAGCAGCGAAGAAAAGTGGCTTTATGTATGGACACATCGATATTGAAGAAACATTAAATCGATTCCCAGCTGGTGTACTTAATCCAAGACAAGAGGAGATCGTTAATTCATTGAAAGGAAAATCTGGTCAGTTTGAGTTAAACTCAAGTAAAACAACAAGTGAACAAACCAAATTCAATTTGCAATATTCATTTGAAGGAGATGAAACAACGGGTAAACACTTGTTGGATTTGATCAATTCAATTTATGTCGTGACTACTTTTAATCCTTAATTGTGTTTCGTAAAATAAGTACTTTATTGTTGCTCGCAGGTGGACTCGGACTTGTGCTTTTTCTGAAAAACATACTTTTTCAAAAACCAACTCCTCCAAGATTAATCGACAGACTTCCTACAGCTGACTTCATTGCAACGGCAAACATTCTTGAATTAGCCAAAGAAACGACACTACCTATGAGTTTTTACTTGGACAGGGAAAAATGTATGGAATCGACCTGCAGCAAAACGTATATCTTTTTGGGAATGAAGATGGAAACTTGGGTGCGATGGCACACTTGAGCGATAGTTCCAAAATCATGGGGGGAATTGAACGCCTGAAAAAGTTTGTAGATATCTCAGACTCTGTTTTCAATGACCACAAGTACTATTACAATTTAGAAGATAAGTCCTACTTACACTATGGCGACGGTTACTTGTTTTTCTACAAAGGAAACGACTTTAAAACGGTCCTAGAACAAGTCATCAGTGCGCGTCACCTAGGTGTTCACGAAGATTGGAAACGATTCCTAGCTCAAAAGCAATTCAAAAATGAGCACCTCGTGATTTATTCGAATTGGGATAAATTGAAATCCTTGGGAATTGAAACAGCGATGTTTGCGCATGATAGTGATTCCTCTAGTTTTAAATTGAAAAGTTACCTGAAGAAAAAGAAACCACTTTATTTCAATCGTAAAGAAAATGCATTAAGTTATGCTTCATCCTTAGGAACGCAGCGCATGGTGGATGTGCATCTAGATATCGAAGAATTTAAGAAAAATAAGGAAGATTCGATGTTTGTTCAATTTTCAAAAATCGGCAAACGTTTCGGATTCCCATTTGCAGAGTTTATCCAGGCATGGACAGGCGACCTTTGTTTCATAGAAGGTGGCATGCAAAAAGTAAAAGAACGATACATTGAAACCGTTCTTGATGAAGATTTCAATGAAGAAGAAGTTACGCGTGAAAAAGAAGTATTGATTCCAACCTATTCTGCCATGATTTCCATGAATGAATACGGACAGCTTTTCTTGAATAAGCTCATGAAAAAAGGGATTTTAAGAAGAGAAGGTGAAGATTTTCGGTTCCTGTTTTCTCCTATCCTGAAATTAAAGAAGTCTGGTGATTTCTACCAATTCTACTCGGGAACTTCTGCCCCAAAATTGGTCCCAAGTACGAACAATCACGTTACTTGGACAAACAAAGGGACAAAGTATTTCTTTAGCATTGACTCCTTAACTAGGTATGAAGTTTTTGGAAGTCTTCAAATTCCTGTTCGTAGGATCTTCCGTCGGAATAAGTTGATTTAAAGTTCCGTCGCTTGAGCGAAATGGAATTCGTCTGCGTGTTCTTGGATGTAATTCAGAATACCATAGATTTCATCCAAATCATAACTAGAAACAAGTTTGGTTCGGTATTCCTTGAAATGTGAGATGCCTTTAAAGTAATTCGTGTAATGGCGTTTCATCTCGTTGATTCCAAGCTGCATTCCTTTCCACTTAATACTCATCTGAAGGTGATCACGACATGCCTGAACGCGGTCTTCTATGCTCGGACTAGCTAGGTGAGTGCCGGTTGCCATAAAATGTTTGATCTCATTAAACACCCACGGATTTTGATCTCATTAAATACCCACGGATAACCGATGCTTGCACGTCCAATCATGATGCCATCTACACCATAGCGATTTTTGTATTCTACTGCTTTTTCTGGTGAGTCAATGTCGCCATTTCCAAATACAGGAATGCGCATGCGCGAATTGTTTTTTACTTCACCGATTAAGGTCCAATCAGCCTCACCTTTGTACATCTGCTTGCGCGTACGTCCATGTATAGAAATTGCTTCAATTCCGATATCCTGCAAACGTTCTGCGGTTTCCACCACGTATTTCGTGTCATCATCCCAGCCCAAACGCGTTTTAACGGTTACTGGTAGCGATGTTGCTTTTACAATGGCCTCGGTCATTTTGACCATTTTCGGAATGTCTTGTAAAAGTCCTGCGCCAGCGCCTTTACAAGCTACTTTCTTTACCGGGCAACCATAATTGATGTCTAATAAATCAGGTTGCACTTTATCGATGATTTCCGCACATTGAATCATACTCTCGATGTCTGAACCAAAGATTTGAATTCCAATCGGACGCTCATATTCGAAAATATCTAGTTTCTGAACACTTTTAGCGGCGTCGCGAATAAGTCCTTCTGAGGAGATGAATTCAGTGTACATTAAGTCAGCTCCATGCTGTTTGCATAGTGCACGAAAGGGTGGGTCACTCACATCCTCCATCGGAGCAAGTAAAAGCGGAAACTCACCTAATTCTATGTTGCGGATTTTTACCATTATTTTTGAAAGTATTCGGGACGATTTGTTTCTAAAACTTTCAAGTAATTTTTAAGTTGTTGCTCGTTCGATGATTTTAAGATCATTAACATGTGGTCCGATTCAACAACGATGTAATCATTCAAGCCGTCGAGAAGTACTAATTTATCTTTAGGAACGTTCACCAAGCAGTTGCTGGAATCAAAAGCAAACACATTATCTCCGATAATGGAATTCGCTTCGTTGTCCTTCGGAAGGTGCACAGTTAAACTTCCCCATGTACCGAGGTCGCTCCAGTCGAAATCAGAAAGGACTACAGAGACATTTTTGGCATGTTCCATCACCGCGAAATCGATGGAGATATCTTCACATTGATCAAATGCTTGGTACAAAAAGTCTGTTTCTTTCGTCGTTCCATAAGCACTTGTGTCAGACATGAAAATCTCGTGAAGCATCGGTTGGAATTTATGCAACGCGTCAAGAATGACATCTGCGCGCCAAACAAAAATCCCTGCGTTCCAATAAAAGTTTTTCGCATCTAAAAATTGCTGTGCAGTTTCCACATTTGGTTTTTCGCGGAACTGAATTACATCCGTCGCTTGTCCTTTTTGCACTCCGCTACTTAGGTCGAATTCGATGTAGCCGTATCCAGTGTCGGGACGACTTGGTTCGATTCCAAGTGTTACGAGGTGTTTATTTTCATTCGCAACGGTAATGGCTGTCGAAATGATTTCTTGAAACCTTGTTTCGTTCACGATAAGGTGATCCGAAGGGGAGATGATCAAGGTTGCATCTGGATTACTTGCGTGAATCTTAGCGGCTGCGTAGGCAATACAAGGTGCTGTGTTTTTACGCATTGGCTCACACAATATCTGTTCGAAAGTGAGTTCAGGAAGCTGTTCCTTTACCAATTCTCGGTACGATGTATTGGTTAAAATGTAAATGTGTTCCGTTGGAACAGATTTCTGCATACGCTCGAAAGTCAAGCGCAACAAGGATTTGCCAATTCCTAATACATCCAGGAATTGTTTTGGTTTTTGTGGTGTGGACATCGGCCAGAAACGGCTTCCAACGCCACCCGCCATGATAAGACCGTAATTATTTGTGCTCATATTTTTCAATTAATTCAACAGTTGCCAGTGCATGAACCAAATAAGGTTTCCCTGTTTTTAATTCAGTACAAAGATAACGACTTCTTCGCAGTAAGCCTTTCTCGAATGACTTTCCATTCAAATGAAACGTACTTTTATGTGGGATTTCCTCTAATGTCGTCCCGGGAGACTTGTCATATAATTTTAATGTTCGACTCAATTGGATATCCGTGCAGGAGGACGCTTTCGTATTCGTGAAGTTTTTCCACAGCGCTTTTTCTACATCATCGGGCAATTCTTTACTGACTAAAATAGGCTCCATCAACCTACGGTACGCTTGTTTCCACTCGATTCCATGTGCTTGAATCCGAAGTCCATGATCTCGAAAAGCTTCTAAATGAGCTAATTCGTGGATTGCTGTAACCAAAAATGAGAATTTATTCAAATCACCATTGACGGTGATTGTTGGTTTTTCCTCGCCTGATTTCACGCGAAAGTCACCGAGTTTCGTGCTTCTACCTGGAACGATTTTAAACTTGACTTTTGCGGATAGAATTAAATCCGTCAGGTATTCTGTAAACGCTTCTGGGGCGAAACGATTCAATGTTTCAATAAAATGATCTCTTTTTGAATTCGACACAAACAAAGTTAAAAACAAAATGAAAGCAAAAACACCTGACACCACCTTAGAAAATATCCTTAACTTAGCTCCGTGAAAATATTGCAGAATATAGGGAAGTACACACTGATGTTGACCATGGTTTTTACAAAACCGAAAAAATGGAAAATATTCTTGTCGCGCTTAATAAATGAGCTCGATAACATTGGTATTAGTTCTTTACCTATTGTTGGATTGATGTCAACGTTCATCGGAGGGGTTATTGCCTTACAAACAGCTTCTAGCATGTCAAATCCACTTTTGCCGAAATACACAGTCGGATACATTACTCAATCTAGTACAATCTTAGAATTTTCACCAACCATTATCTCTTTAATCTTAGCGGGTAAGGTTGGTTCCAATGTTGCCTCGGAAATTGGTACCATGCGTGTCACCGAACAAATCGACGCCTTAGAAATCATGGGAGTGAATTCCTTGAATCACCTGGTTTTACCAAAAATCGTTGCCGCAATATTATTTTTCCCAGTACTCATAATCTTTTCCATGGCCTTGAGTATGATCGGTGGATGGATGGCTTTGATGATTTCTGATTTAACGACAACCGAAACGTATGTTTTAGGGTTGCGCGCATTTTTTAATCCATTTCACATTACATATGCATTGACAAAAACAGTGGTGTTTGGATTTTTAATTGTTTCTGTTTCTTCGTTCTACGGTTATTACGTGAAAGGAGGATCGATTAATGTTGGTCAAGCATCCACACAAGCAGTTGTCAGTAGCAGCATTGCCATTTTAGTGGCAAACTTAATTATCACTCAATTATTGTTGTTGTCATGATTGAAGTGAAGCAGGTGAACAAGTCCTTCAACGGACAACAAGTCTTATTCGACATAAACCATCAATTCGAGAAAGGAAAAGTAAACCTCATTATTGGTCAATCCGGACAAGGAAAATCCGTTTTGGCGAAGTGCATGGTTGGACTATACGAAGTGGACGAAGGTCAGATTTTATTTGACAATCGAAATTTCACGGAAATGGAACGTTTCGATCGAAGTAAAATTCGGGAAGAAATTGGCATGTTGTTTCAAGGTGTGGCCTTATTTGACTCAATGACCGTAGAGGAAAATATTATATTTCCACTAACGATGTTTACCAACATGACCAAAGCTGAAATGCAAAAACGTGTTGATTTTTGTTTGGAGCGCGTTAACTTAACTGGACGAAACAAATTGTATCCCGCGGAATGTAGTGGTGGAATGCAAAAACGAATCGGGATCGCACGTGCAATCTCGATGAATCCAAAATATCTTTTTTGTGATGAGCCAAATTCAGGCTTGGACCCAAAAACGTCGATTGTGATCGATAACTTAATCAAAGACATTACCGCTGAATTTAACATGACAACTGTTGTGATTACACATGACATGAATAGTGTTATTGAAATCGGACAAAATATCCTGTTTATTCACCAAGGCAAAAAATGGTGGAGCGGAAACAAAGATTCCATTATCACCACAGATAATCCTGAAATCCTCAGTTTTGTCTTTGCATCTGAATTTATGAAAGAAATTCGCTCGATCATGCAGGAAAAAAGAAGATAATTTTCCTTCGAAACTTTCATTTTAAAAAATTAACTTTATCTTTGCACCCCAACATGAGAGAAATTTCATACGGCACGGGTGAACGATCCCGATGTTTTAATAGAATTGCGGATGTGGTGAAATTGGTAGACACGCCAGACTTAGGATCTGGTGCCGAGAGGTATGCGGGTTCGAGTCCCTCCATCCGCACAAAAGGTCTCGTTGGTAACGAGGCCTTTTTTTTTAACATGAATTGATAAAAAACACAACAAAAATGAACATTACTCGTCAAGAAGTAGATGCACAGAATGCTGTACTTAAAGTGAACATTGCTCCAGCTGATTACCAAGGAAAAGTGAAAGCTTCCTTGGAGAAATACAGAAAAACAGCGAAAATCCCAGGTTTTCGTCCAGGAAATATTCCAATGGCTCTTATTCAAAAGCAAGTAGGAAAATCAGTTTTAGCTGAAGAGTTAAATAAATTGACGAATGATGCTCTGTACAAGTACATCTCTGAAGAGAAATTGGAAATTTTAGGAAATCCAATTCCAAAAGCGGATGAGGGTATGACGGGAAGCTTTGAACAACCTGAAAATTTTGAATTTTCTTTCGAAATTGGTTACAGTCCTTCATTTGAATTGCCGATCAACGCAAAATCAAAATTCGATTACGCAACAGTAAAGATTGACAAAGACCTAATTAACAAACAAGTAGAAGATTTACGTCGTCGTTACGGAAAATTAGTTTCTTCTGATGCAGTTGGTGACAAGGATATGGTTATGGGTAAATTTGAAGAAAAAGATGCTGACGGATCTGTGAAAGCAGATGGCATCAGTCATTCTTCTACCATTTCTATGGAATTCCTAGAAAACAAAGCTGGAATCAAAGCATTGAAAGGAAAGAAAGTAAATGAAGTGATTGATTTAGATCCTAGAATTGTTTCTAAAGACGATAATGATTGTGCTTCCTTATTGGGAATTACCGAGGAGCAAGTCGCTGGATTAACATCCGCTTTCCAATTTACCATTGCCGATGTGAAACGCATGGAAATGGCTGATTTAAACGAAGAATTGTATACAAAGCTTTTCGCAGAGGAAGTAAAAACAGAGGAGGAGCTTCACGCACGTATCTCCGTAGACCTTACGCGCATGTTCGCTGAGGATGCAGACCGTGTTTTCACACGCAATGTGTACAATCATTTGGTCAACGAAACCAAAATGACCTTCCCTGAAACATTTTTGAAAAGATGGATTCAAGTTTCTTCTGAGAAACCTGTAACAGATGAGGAAATTGAAGCGGAATTTGATGCGTATTTGAAGTCGTTGAAATGGCAATTGATCCAAACACGAATTTTCAAGGATAACAATATTCAATTAACAAACCAAGAAGTGATGGATTACACGAAGGGGTTATTAGTTGGGAATTATGCACAATATGGACTTCCAGCTCCTGACGATCAAGAATTGACAGAAACAGCCATGCGCTTGTTGCAAAATAAGGAGCAAGTGAATGGGATCTATGACCGTTTAGCGGAGCAAAAATTGACAGAGTTCTTCAAAACAGCCGTGAACTTGGTGAAAAAAGAAGTGAAATACGATGACTTTGTTCAGCTAGCATCTGCGCAGTAAACATAAAGTCTTTACATTTTGAAAAGGGTTGAATTTATTCAACCCTTTTTTTATTTCCAGTCCAAGACTTGTAGTTGCTTTATTTTCGTCGTTCGACCATAAGCGAATTGAATGCTACGCGCAAGTGCCTCAATGCCTTGCATTTTTGAAGTTCGATTGGAACTTAATGCGATGATTTCTCGTGCAGGTAAAGTCGCTAAATCACGAATGGATTTAATCCCATGTTTTTGTGTTTCAGTCAGTGGGAAATTACTCGGTATTAAGGTATATCCTCCATGACGGTCGACCATTTCAATAATTAATGGAAGGTTTCCTCCTTCGTAATTCCATTCGTTTTCGTCGATCGTTTTTTTCAATTGGCAAAAATGGACCATTTGCGTACGAAGGCAATTCCCTTGGTTTAAAAGCCAAGGATGCATTTCTTGTAAATTGGACATTTCAATGCTTGCTTCCTTCACATTTGGTGCGTATATGTAAATCTCTTCTTGGTACAATGGAATGGTGCGCAGTCGAGCATCCATATGTGGACCTGCGATAATACCCATGTCTAGTTCCTTTCGTTCCATTGCCTCCAATACATCGACAGTCTTTAATTCGTGAATGGTCAATTTTAACTGATCAAACGAAGATTGCCATTCGCCAAAAAGTTGAGGAATTAAGTAACTCGCAACGGTCGGAATAATGCCTAATCGAATTTCTTCTTTTACTTTTCCTTTGAGTTGGTCTGATAAATACTTGATTTTTTCCGTTTCACTCAAAATTTCGCGAAGTATGGGCAATAAGCTATTTCCGGCTGGCGTAAGCGAAAGTGGATTCGAATCTCGGTCAAAAACCAAGTATCCCAGTTGTTCTTCTGCCTTTTTAATTTGCATGGAAAGCGTTGGCTGCGTGACAAAACAGCGTTCACTTGCTCGTTGGAATTGTTGTTCTTCACTAAGAACCACAATGTACTGCATTTGTTGAATGGAAATCATATAAATAAAATCTATGCAAATATAAAAAGTATTGAAGAAATACATGGTTTATTTGGACCTAACTTTGTCCGAGCAAAAACGGAAAGGGTTTTTCATTCAATCACGTATTTTATGCTACTTTTTGTATACCGAAGCAAACCTTTTCGCCGTAACTTTGTACTATAATTCGTAACTAATTAAATAACGTATATGTCAACATTTGTAGGAAAACAATTTCCAGACGTAACAGTCAAAGCAATCGATGAAATGGGTGATGCATTTCAAATCAATGTCCTTCAACAAGCAATCGACAACAAAAAGAAAGTCGTTTTATTTTGGTATCCAAAAGATTTCACTTTTGTTTGTCCTACAGAAATTCACGCTTTCCAAGAGGCATCTGCAGAGTTTGCAAAAAGAAATACAATCGTCATTGGCGCATCTTGTGACACAGCTGAAGTACATTTCGCTTGGTTGAACACGGCAAAAGATAACGGTGGAATCGAAGGGGTGAAGTTCCCAATTATCGCGGATTCAACACGTAACTTGGCAATGGAGTTAGGTATCTTGGATTATGACATGTTCGACGAAGATTCAGTTGGTGACAACGTTCCTTACCGCGCAACATATTTGTTAGACGAGACAGGAATGGTATTCCACGAGTCTATCAATCATTTCCCTGTTGGACGTAACGTTCAAGAGTACATTCGTTTGATCGATGCATTCACACATGTTCAACAACACGGAGAAGTTTGTCCTGCAAACTGGGAAGAAGGAAAAGATGCAATGAATGCGACGCGCAACGGAGTTGCAGATTACTTAAGCAAACACTAATCCATCATGTTTACGGAATTAACGGAAGATCATTTGGATCAACTTTTGGCCAATAACCCAAAAGTAATGGTGCAGTATGGTGCAACGTGGTGTGGGAATTGTAAAATTACCAAGCCAAAATTCAAACGCATGGCAGAAGAGAATGAAGGCATTGAGTTTTACTACATCGATGCAGAAAAACTTCCTAATTCTCGACAGTTTGCGAATGTAAGTAACTTGCCAACTTTTGCTGGATTCGTCAATGGATCCTTAGTAAAAGAAGCGCAAGGTAATAAAATAGAAACCATTCAAGAAGTATTAAATGCGGTTACCAGTCATTAAACACATCGTCGAATTCATTGAAAACAATGATGAAGACTACGTCATTGAAACCATGGAAACGCTCGAAAATTTAATCGAGGCACCAGGAATTAAGGACGAAGAACTAGATGTTATCGGCGAGTTATTGTCGAACTATTCTGGCGCATTAGAAGTGCACAAAGACATTCAAACGGGAACTGCGAAAAGAGATGCATTGAATGCATTTATGAAACGTGTGACCGGTTCGATTGACTAAACTTGAATCAACTGATTGAAAAGCCAACGAATTTCGTTGGCTTTTTTTGTTTACAAGGGAAGGAATGAACGCAATGCTTTGCTTTCGCAGATGTTCTTCTTATCTTTGCTTCATGTCAGATTTACTATCGAAATTAGAAGCGATTCATTACCGTTTTGTAGAAGTGGGAACCATGATCACCGATCCGGACATTATTTCGGATATGGAGCGCTATGTGAAACTCAACAAAGAATACCGAGATTTGGAATCTTTGGATGAAATGTACAAAACCTACAAAAATGTCCTAGAAAATTTAAGCAGTTCAAAAGCCATGTTGGAGGTGGAAACAGACCCAGAAATGCGCGAAATGGCAAAAATGGAAATTGATGAACTGGAAACTTCACGTCCCATTATGGAGGAGGAAATCAAATTGATGTTGATTCCAAAGGATCCAGAAGATGACAAAAATGCGATCATCGAACTTCGTGCTGGAACAGGTGGTGATGAGGCGTGTATTTTCGTTGAAGATATTTTCCGCATGTATACCATGTATTTCAAAGAAATGGGCTGGCAATATGATGTCATCAATTCCTCGGAAGGTACCGTAAAAGGATACAAGGAGATTTCCATTGATGTGGCTGGTGCCGGAATCTATGGAATGCTCAAATTTGAGTCAGGTGTTCACCGTGTTCAACGCGTGCCTGAAACAGAATCACAAGGACGCGTGCATACATCCGCGATTACTGTTGCGGTTTTACCTGAAGCAGAAGAGGTAGATTTTAACCTAGACATGAATGATGTTCGCAAGGATACGTTTCGTGCCTCAGGAGCTGGTGGACAGCACATTAATAAAACAGAATCAGCGATTCGTTTGACACACATTCCAACAGGAACCGTTGTGGAATGTCAAGATGGTCGATCACAGCATAAAAACTTAGAAAAAGCAATTTCGGTGTTGCGTTCTCGCTTATATCAAGCAGAGTTAGATCGTGTTCACAATGAGCGCGCAGCACAGCGTAAAACACTCGTTTCAACAGGTGACCGCTCCGCTAAAATTCGTACGTATAACTATCCACAAGGAAGAATTACAGATCACCGCATCAATAAAACGATGTATAACCTGAGTTCATTTATGAACGGTGATGTACAAGAGATGATCGACGCCTTGAAAATGGCCGAAAATGCTGAGAAATTAAAAGGAGAAACGCTATGACAAAACAAGAATTAATTCAACAAATTCGATTGAAGGAGTCCTTTCTATGTGTAGGCTTAGATCCGGATATGAGTAAAATTCCAGCACATTTATTGGAACTAGACGATCCGATTTTTGAATTTAATAAAGCGATTATCGATGCGACGCATCCTTATGCGGTGGCATTCAAACCAAATACAGCTTTCTTTGAATGTCATGGTTCAAAGGGTTGGGATTCATTGGAAAAAACAATCAATTACATTCCTAAAGAATGCATGATCATTGCGGATGCCAAACGAGGTGATATTGGAAACACATCGACCTATTATGCGAAAACATTTTTCGAAAAACTTCAAGCGGATGCTGTGACTGTTGCTCCGTATATGGGTTCGGATAGCGTTTTGCCCTTTACAAAATTCGATGGGAAATGGGTGGTTTTGTTAGCCTTGACCTCCAATGAAGGGGCGAAGGACTTTCAATTAAAAGCAGGTCAAGACGGACTCTTATTTGAAAATGTACTGAGAACTTCGATGCAATGGGCAAGTTCAGAGAAAATGATGTTTGTTGTGGGTGCTACAAGAGCGGAGGATATTGCCGAAGTGAGAAAATTGGCTCCTGATTATTTCTTTCTTGTTCCCGGTGTCGGTGCGCAAGGAGGAAGTTTAGAGGATGTGGTGAAATACGGTGCGAATGAGGAATGTGGACTATTAGTCAACTCTTCGCGTGGAATTATTTACGCCTCTGATGGTTTGGATTTTGCAAGTGCTGCGAAAAAAGAAGCGCTGAAAATACAAAACCAAATGGCCGTGCATGTTCAGCGCTGGAACTTTTAAGATAAGCGAATTATTTAGACGCTAAATCTGAATTCTCTGTTTGTTGAATACTTCCGTATGCATCGCAGCTAGCTGTTCGACCTGCTCCACAAGAAGCTAATACTAATGTTACTACCGCTGCACAGATTAAAAAAGTGAATTTCGTTTTCATTGTTGTTTGTTTTGTTGTTTGTGGATTCTCTAACGAAGCACATTTTATAAAGTTACAATTTTTTCAAAAAAGAGGAGTTATATCCTTATAAGTTTCGATTTTTACCTTGTGAAAAAACTACTTTTTTCGTTGATTGCTCTTGTCTTTTTGTCCTTTTTAAGCTTTGGACAAAAAAAAATCGTGTTTTATCAAAAATACGGAGTGGATTTTCCAACTTCTGTTTCAAAATACTTGGAAGCACAATCGACAAATCAAGTGAATAAATCTGTCCAACTGATCCGAAATCAATGCATTGAGAACTGTCCAACTGATCCGAAATCAATGCATTGAGAATGGATATTTTTTGTGCGATATACAGTTGAGTCAAACTTCGGATGACTGTGATTCTTTCCTGGTAAACCTTGGAAATCAGTACAAAGGACTGACTCTAATGTTCAATGACCGAACCGAACAGGTACTGAAAAATATCTATCCATCTCAACGAAATCTTTTGAAGGAAACGCAAGAAATGAGTCCAGCTCAGTACCTACGGTTTATGAACCAGGTATTGAATTTTCACTTGGAACATGGTTTTCCATTTTGTCGGGTTTACTTAAAACAAGTCGAAACGAGAACTGATCTAATCGAA
>JBEDJV010000031.1:0-10451 GCA_041172545.1 Bacteroidota bacterium
TTATTACTCTTATTAAGGCTGTTCATATGTGTAAAAGTTTAGCTGTGAAATTTGTATTTGACGATATAAACAAATAAAGGCGATTAATCAACAAGTAACACAGACTTAATATATTGATTACAAACAAAATAGATGCTTTTCAACACATTTGTGTAAAATCGTCTTGTTGAAAATTAACTTAAATCTACACGTCCTAAATAGTTTATAACAGCAAGGATATCTCTGTATAACAATGTCAAACTTATCGTGCCTATTTAAAAAAAAGGTGCAATTCGAAAAACTGGTGAATTATGCAAGTAAAAGTTATAAGTGGTTATACACAGCTATTAACAATTTGATTCATAAATTGGTGAACAACAAAAAATCAAAAACCTAGTAAACACTACAATGTTATTGAAGTTGTCAATCAATAAAGTGAATAACTAAGCCTATTTGTTAATAGTGATTACCTTTGTAAATAAAATCAATATACGCTATGATTATTCCAATTGCATGTGACCACGCCGGATTTAAAACCAAAGAACTTATTGTTAAACACTTAACTGCTAAGGGTATAGAACTTAAGGATTTTGGATGTTACACAGAGGAAAGCATTGATTACCCAGATTATGCACACCCGGTTGCTTCCATGGTCGAAGAAAACAGCGGAATGTTGGGTATTTTACTTTGTGGATCAGGAAATGGTATTAACATGACCGCAAATAAACACCAAGGAGTACGAAGTGCTTTATGTTGGACCACTGAAATAGCTGAATTAGCCAGAACACATAATGATGCCAACATCATTGCTATTCCTGCACGTTTTGTATCAGAAGAGTTGGCATTGGAAATGGTGGATACTTTTTTAGCTACCGCATTCGAAGGAGGTAGACATCAAAATAGGGTGAATAAAATCCCTTGTTAATTTTTACGAATTAGGATTTCTACGCGGCGATTCGCTTCTTTTTCCTCTTCCGTTTGTGGTGTTTTGTAAATGGGTTTGGTATTTCCGAATCCAATAGCTGTTAGTCTTTTCGGATCAATACCACCTTCTACTAAATAGTCGACGACTTTTTGTGCACGTTTTTTTGATAATTTCATAGAAACGATATCCTTGTCATTATCTTCATTCACATGTCCATGAACTTCAATGGAAACAGACGGATTTAAAATCAAAAAATCCCTTAATCGCTTCAATTTTGGATACGACTCTTCCAAAACGGTTGCCAGTCCGGCTGAAAAATACACATCGTCTAACTCAGCCAACATTCCTTCTTTGATGGGATTTAGCCAAATCGTATCATGAAAAGTTCCACTAATGGGGATATTCGTGTTTTCAAAGTCTGCTGATAAATATCCTTCCGCGTCCACTCTTAATAATCCACCTTTTACTTTTTTAGCTAAATTCATATCCAAGTCACTCGCTCGATAAATTCCATTGATTTCATTCGATCCTTGCAGGACAATTCTAGCTTCAATTGGATTCAAGGAAACTTTGTCGCGAATAAGGAGATGATAAATGGGAATGGACTCGTTATACACAAGGTTCAATGGCCAGGACTTATTTCTCATTTCTTCATCCAATAGAAAACTAAACTGGCAAGAGATGGCTTGTTTGGATTTTTCCGCGCCTAGCAATACAATGAAGTAGTGCTCATTTTCATTCACTTTGAGTTCCGTTTCTAAGGTGACCAGAGAATCAATCGAACGCTCAACGATAACCTGTAAATTCTGTTCTTGAAGTGCAGAGCATAAGTCCACCTCTTTTTCCTTTAATATCAACAGTTGAATGGCTTGGTTTTGATGCAAAAAAGAAATCGTTAAACTCCCTTTTTGACTGGTAGTGAAGTCCATCCAAATTTGATTTTTAGTTGGATTTTTCGCGTGTTGGAAGACACCCTCACTTGGAATAAGTCCCTTTTTACCTAAAAATGAAACGGTATATTTTCCAACAGGAACGATGCTCAACGCATTTTCACATGTTGATAAATCGCGTTGCTGGGTG
Organism: Bacteroidota bacterium; assembly: GCA_041172545.1. Classification (GTDB taxonomy): domain Bacteria; phylum Bacteroidota; class Bacteroidia; order Flavobacteriales_D; family Crocinitomicaceae; genus UBA952. Next base: position 1,985 of record JBEDJV010000031.1, read on the forward strand.
AAAGCAAGTATAGGAAAAAATAAAATAAACAAAAAAGTTCGCACGTGGCGTTTAACGAATTATTTCATCTTTAGTTTCATGTCACCCGAAACTAGTGTCATCAGGTAAAAATCGGTAGCGCCCAATATGATGTTAGAAACGGTAAGTTGGTCTACCTTTCCAGATAAAAACACACCGGCCGCCAAGGTAGTGTTGAGTTGTTGGTTTATGCTCACTTTCGTTTCTTGTAAGAGCGGATTTAAGTCATAGTCAGCGGCTTTTCGTAACTCCTCTAAAATGCGTTTATCAAACATCCACTTTGCTGTTTTAAGTAGAACACTTTTAGAGTTCAAATCATATGTTACATCGGTCATAACAAAATGCTCATCAGGAGTGATGTATGGTTTGCCCACCAAGTAAAACACCCCCTTTTTTGATCCTGAAAAATGTACTTCCACCAATAAGTTTTGGTTTTGTTGTCCAAGCACATGAAGCGAATCAATCACAATGTGTTTTTTATGAAAAGGGATATCCATTCCCTTTATGGATTGATTCATGAGTTTATTTATCGAGTCGTATGACGCTTTCACAGAAATAGCCAATTGGAATCCATCACCACTTTTGTATACTGATTGATTCGGTAAAGGCGTGTGATGTTGTTCTATGCTATTTGTAGAAATGAGCGGCTGAACCGTCAATAACGCATTTAAACTTGCTTTTTTTCCGTTGTTTTCAAAACTAACTGGACTAAGCGCCATGCTTTTGGGGTGTAAATAAAGTAAACCATAACCACTTAAATCCATCGGTTCTTCCAGTTGTTTCCACACGTCCTGAAGGGAGGAGCGAATGTCTACATCTTCGATTTGTTTATCAATGTCCTTTTCCAACGCTTCTAATTGGACGCGCACTTGTTTTTCCACTTGACTTGTCGCATCGTATTTAAACACGGTGATTTCACAAGGATCTAAGACATCAAACTTTTTTAGTTTTGTGGTGGTGTTGAATCGATAAGCCTCAGTGATGGAGACATTCGTAGCATAGGCAACTTTCACTTTTCGCATGGGCTCACCATATCCACAGCTGGCATAAATACGCGGAACCGTACAAGAGCCTTTTTCATCCCACAGTTCGTGACATTTCGGACAATAATTAAGTTTAAGCTCAAATTTTCCGTCGACTTCGTAGTATAGGGAATTTGTTTTTAGTTGAAAATCGATGGGCTCACGAATAAATTTGTAGGAAAAACTTACTCCTTCACATTGTTCTTGCTTTCCTTCGAATTGTTTCGGAAGTGATTTTTCTACGTCTTTTAATTGGCTTGATAAGTCAATCTCTACAGGAATATTGATTTGCGATGGCGGTAAAACCATTATGCTTGAATCGGCAGATGATAGTGTTGGCGCAGCTATGTCAATTGTCTTACACGAACTAAGCACCAAAAACAACACACATACAGGAAGTATCTTAAATAGCATGATTAAAGGTAAGAGATATTTTTCGCTGGAAAAAGATAAGACACAAAAAAGGGGACCGAAGTCCCCTAGAAAATGTTAGTTCATTTTTGCTTTTAATCCTTTATCCAAGGCGTCTAAAAATTCTTCAGTATATACGTAATGATCACCGTGAGAAACTTTGTTTCCATGAATACAAACAGCAAGGTCTTTGGTCATGATTCCCGATTCAACGGTTTCAATACAAACACGCTCTAAAGAAAGACAGAAATCAATCAGTTCTTGGTTATTGTCTAATTTCCCTCTAAACGCTAATCCTCTTGTCCAAGCAAAAATCGATGCAATTGGATTTGTCGATGTTTGTTTTCCCGCTTGGTAATCTCTATAGTGACGTGTTACTGTTCCGTGTGCAGCTTCCGCTTCCATAATTTCTCCATCAGGAGTAATTAACACAGATGTCATTAATCCTAAAGATCCGAATCCTTGAGCTACGGTATCAGACTGAACATCGCCATCATAGTTTTTACATGCCCAAACGAAATTCCCATTCCATTTTAATGCAGAAGCAACCATATCATCAATCAAACGGTGCTCGTAAACGATTCCAGCGGCTTCGTATTTTGCTTTGAATTCGTTTTGGTAAATTTCTTCGAAAATATCTTTGAAACGACCATCGTATTTTTTCAAGATGGTGTTTTTTGTAGACAAGTAAAGCGGCCATTTTTTAGCAAGTGCCATGTTGAAGCAAGAATAGGCAAATCCACGGATGGACTCATCTGTATTATACATCGCCATTCCAACACCATCACCTTTAAAGTTGTATACTTCGAAGTTTTGTACTTCACCACCATCTTCTGGTGTGAAGGTCATTGTTAACTTACCTTTTCCTTTGAAAATAGCATCTGTTGCGCGGTATTGATCTCCGAATGCATGACGACCAACAATAATGGGAGCGGTCCAGTTTGTCACCAAACGAGGAACGTTTTGCATCACAATCGGCTCACGGAAAACCGTTCCATCAAGGATGTTACGAATGGTTCCATTTGGAGATTTCCACATGGATTTTAAGTTGAACTCTTTTACACGTGCTTCATCTGGTGTGATGGTTGCACATTTGATACCCACTTTGTATTGCTTGATTGCTTCCGCAGCATCGATGGTAATTTGGTCATTGGTTTCATCGCGTTTTTCGATGCCCAAATCATAATATTTAATATCAAGATCCAAATAAGGAAGAATCAATTTATCCTTAATGAATTTCCAAATAATGCGGGTCATTTCATCCCCGTCTAACTCTACTACTGGATTCGCAACTTTAATTTTTGACATAGGTACATTTTTACCCCACAAAATTACGCAATTTTTTATGAATTATAGGAGTGAATTCATGGCACAAAACAAGGTCTATAAAAGAGCTTGAATGTCCTTAAAAACAAAGGATTTCTTGAAACGAGGATTTTTAATCAAACAACCATGTGACAAAAAGTACTAACACGGACAAGATAAATCCCAAAGTCAAAATGGTTGGTATGAGCTTACTTTCTTTACGCTCACCCTCGAGAAAAAACCGCCACAGCACAAAACTGATGATTCCAAAGGGATAGGCGATGAATAATGCCGCGCCATATACCCAAACGATTCCAGCTAAGGAAAACCAAACGGCTAAAAGGAAAGAAATGAGTGCAATCCAATCGTTCTTTGTTCTATGCATCACAGAAATAATTAGGAAGTCAAATGTACTATTTTATCATAAAAAAAGCGGTGAGAATTTCCCACCGCTTTGATTTCTAATTTGATCAATGGTTAATCCAATGAACCAATCATTTTGGATGGATCAACGTACACATCGTATTCTTCTGAGGTAACATGTCCTAGTCCAACCGCTGCTTCTTTCAACGTTGTTCCGTTTTTGTGCGCATATTTTGCGATTTCAGCGGCTTTGTAATATCCAATTTTCGTGTTGAGTGCAGTCACCAACATTAATGAATTATCTAAGTGTTTTTTCACGACCGGTAAATTTGCTTCAATTCCTGCAGCACAATTATCAGTAAAGGAAACGCAGGCGTCACCAATTAATCGAGCCGATTGAAGGACATTTGCCGCAATGACCGGTTTGAAAACGTTTAATTCAAAATGTCCATTGGATCCAGCGATTGAAACGGTTACGTCGTTACCCATCACTTGCGCACAAACCATAGTGAGTGCTTCTGGTTGAGTTGGATTTACTTTTCCAGGCATAATAGATGAACCTGGTTCGTTGTCTGGAATAATAATTTCCCCAATTCCACATCTTGGTCCAGAGGATAACATACGAATATCGTTGGCGATTTTCATCAAAGAAACGGCTGATCTTTTCAATGCCCCTGATAATTCAACCATTGCATCATGCGCAGCAAGCGCCTCAAATTTGTTTTTTGCAGTAACAAACGGAAGCCCGGTAAATTCAGCTATTTTTTTTGCCACAAGCACGTCGTACCCTTTTGGCGTGTTCAATCCAGTACCAACAGCTGTACCACCTAGCGCTAGTTCTCCTACTACGACAAGTGCATTGTTAATGGCACGGATGGAATAATCTATTTGTGCCACATAGCCACTAAATTCTTGTCCAAGTGTAAGTGGAGTTGCGTCCATGAAGTGTGTTCTTCCTGTTTTCACGATGTCTTTGAACGCTTCTACTTTCGTTTGAAGGGCATTTCTCAAATGTAATAAACCTGGCAAAGTCGTTTCCACCGTCATTTTGTATGCAGCAATGTGCATAGCGGTTGGATACGTATCATTAGATGATTGAGATTTATTCACATCGTCGTTTGGATTAAGAACTTTTTCCTCATCTAATAAATTCCCACCTTGAAGTACATGTCCGCGATTGGCAATGACTTCATTACAATTCATATTTGACTGTGTTCCTGAACCAGTTTGCCAAATAACCAATGGAAACTCTCCATCGTGTTGTCCGGTCAATATTTCGTCACAAACCTTTGATATAAGGTCTCTTTTTTCAATTGAGAGTACACCTAGGTCATGATTTGCATGAGCAGCAGCCTTTTTTAAATAGGCGAATGCGTGAATTATTTCAGTTGGCATGGATCCTTCGGGTCCAATTTTAAAGTTGTTTCTAGAACGTTCTGTTTGTGCTCCCCAATAACGATTCGCTGGTACATTTACCTCGCCCATCGTGTCTTTTTCGATCCTAAATTCCATTTTTTAGTGTATTGTAAATTAAATTGTTTAATTTTGAAGTGTATTCAAACACAAAAATAATAGAAGATGAGCACTTTCGGCATTGTATTGTTTCTTTTAATTGGTGGGATGGCATTTTGGATGCTTTTATTCTTATTAGGATTCATCCTTCCTTATTGGTTAACACTTGGTTTATTCGAGCAATTACGTCCGAAACGTATCTTCGAAGAAAAAGAAGAAAAATAATTCACGATAATTCAAGAAAAAAGCGCCCTTAGGCGCTTTTTTTGTTTTAGTGAGTATTTCTTTATTGACAAACGAGAAACGAAAGTGGTTAAAGAAAAAAAATGTAATTTCGAATGTCAAATTTAATCGCATATGGAAATCACAAAGGAATTATTAGAAAAGCTCAATCAAAAGTATGCGTCATTAGGTGAAAATTTAACATCATATTTGGAAGGACTTCTTCACACAGACGTAACAACGTATTGGGATTACATTCAATTAGACACACTTCTTACACTTCAAAAACCGAAAACAAATTTTCCGGATGAGACAATTTTTATCATGTACCATCAAATAACGGAGCTGTATTTTAAATTAGCACTTCGGGAATTTGAGCAAATCGGTGATAAAAAAGACTTAAGTAAAGCGTATTTCGTTTCTCGCGTCACCCGTATCAATCGGTATTTTGATGCGCTTATTAAGAGTTTTGAAATCATGATTGACGGAATGGATCGGGAAGAGTTTTTACAATTCCGGATGGCATTACTACCAGCTAGCGGCTTTCAATCAGCACAATACCGACAAATAGAAATTTACAGTACAGATTTTATTCAGTTAGTAGCAAAAGATAGACGCGCGCAATTCACTTCTTCGTCGGATATCACAGATATGTTTGAACACATTTACTGGAAAGAGGGAGCAACAGAAGCTGCAACAGGCAAAAAAACCTTGACGTTGATACAGTTTGAGGAAAAGTACCGCTCCGCATTTATAAGCCAAGGAGAACAATGCCGTCATAAAAATTTATGGCAATCTTATTTGAGACTAAGTATGGAGGATCAGGAAGATGAAGAAGTTAAAAAAGTATTGAGGGAGAATGACACAAATGTCAATGTTAATTGGCCGTTAGCGCATTATAAATCTGCGGTGAGGTATTTAGCACGTGATGCTAGTGATATTGCTGCTACAGGCGGAACGAATTGGCAGAAGTATTTACCACCACGTTTTCAAAAGAGAATTTTTTATCCAAATTTGTGGACGGCCGAACAACAAGAAAATTGGGGTAAATCTTGGGTTGATGCTTCATTAAACGCGTAAGGATTAATTGACTACGTTTTTCAAGTAAATCTCTGAGAAGTCAATGATTCCAGAAGGATTCATTTCAAATCCTCGAACCCGTAAATTAATTAAAACAAAAAAATCTTCGGAAAAGATTGGAAGAATGGCATTTTCATTTGTGATGATTTCTTCACAAGCTTGTTGATAGCGAATCTTCTTATTAAAATCAGGAGTGGATATCGAATTTAAATACAAACGATTATAGCGAGCGTTGTAAAAGTTGTTGCCGAACGTGTTCTTTCCAGCCCCTTGGAAAAACAAACGAAGGTATGATTCTGCGTCAGGGTAATCTCCAACCCATCCAGCTTTCCATAATTGCGCTGTTCCATTTTTAATGCGCACATCCCGTTCTTTTGTCCCGATGTATTCCATTTGAATAGGAATGCCAAGTCCAGCCCTTAATTGTCTACACACTTCTTTGCACCAAAGGTCTGCATTACTTCCTCTCTGAGTATTGACCAAAAAAGAAACGGGTGGAAATGGATGTTGTGCATCATAGCCAGCTTCTTTTAAATAGGTTCTAGCCAGCTTTAGGTCTTGGTTAATTTCTCCGAGATGCGGATTGGAATAGTAGGAACATGAGGGAATAAACCCACGGTTAATCGCTTGTCCGTCTCCACTTAATATTTCGTTACAAAGATGATTTTTATCTAAAGCATATTGGAACGCCTTACGAACGAGCGGATTATCAAACGGTTTGGATCTTAGGTTCCAAGCGAGGTAGTGAATTTTAGATGCTTTTTGAATGTGTACCCTATGTAGAAGGTTTTTCCCTTTTTGAGCGTCAGTCAAGGTGCCGAATGCTTTTTCTAACTCATTTGCGGGTAAGTCAAACAGCAAATCAACCTTTTCTTTTGAAAAAAGGGGATATTCTTCTGTTAATTTTGTGTTTGTAAGGACGTGAACCTCATCCAAATAAGGTAATTGGTTGCCAAATTTATCATGCATCCAATAATCGTTGTTTTTGGCTAATTGAATTTCAGATGATGTCGTTGATTTGATATAAAATGGACCTGAACCAACGGGATGATTTCGCAACGTTTTACCATAGTAAGTCCAAGATGTTTTTGATAAAATACCTAAACTAGGATGTGTCAACAGTTGTTTGAAGTTATTGTAAGGTTTTGTTAATTGTATTTCTAACTCATAATCATTAATGATTCGAATCCCGGAGACCGTGTTTTTTTCAGGGCTCATCCCTTTTTTGAAAAAAGAATCAGAACCGACAATCTTACCAATTAACAATGATCCAGATTGATTTAAGGGATTGTTTGAACAAGCCAAACTCAAGGTGAAGGAGACATCTTCAGCGGTTAATTCACGTGGGGAACCGGCGGTAAAGCAAGCATCATCGTGGAAAAGGACACCTCGTTTTAATTTTATCTTAACTAGTTTGCCTTTATTTTTAATCAGGATTTCATTCGCTAAATAATTTTGAATCGTTCCTTTTGCATCTGCTTGTTTCACAAGCGGGTCAAACAATTGACTGATGATTCTTAATTCAGAAAGTGAATTTGTCTCTAGCGGAAACAGACTAGTTAATGGCTCGGGAAGCGAGTAAGAAAACACACCACCGTAAACACGATCTCCTTTTGCTAAGGTGTTCGTATTCTTCCCTCGAAACACAAGAAATACAAGGAAGACAAGTATAATCGCTGCGAATAGAAGAGGAATTTTAGCGCGTTCAATGGGTCGTTTCATTTTCTACGTTTACATCCCAAAGAGGATCAACCTACTTTTTACTCAGCAACTAGGTGTAAAAATCCGTGACCAGTAACTTCTTGTCCGGAAATATTGTACCCTGTATACTTATAAAAATAGACTCCTTCATTAGCAATCACTCCGTTGATTTTCCCATCCCAAGTAGGATTGTTATTGACTAAGTCATCACTGCTTTTATCAAAAACCACATTTCCCCAACGGTTCATAATCGTCAGTTCTAATTTCACGACATTTTGTGATCTTAAGAAATAGGTGTCGTTGTTTCCATCGATTCCTGGTGTAAATACGTTAGGCGCATCCACAATTGGAGTTGGGAATAGGCAACTTCCATCGTCAACAATCGCAGAGGCGTCGTAGTTAAGGGCATTTGGATCTGTACAACCCGTTTGGTAAATACATGTACCATTATCTACATTGGCTCCCGCATTGTAGTTTAATGCAACGGGATCAGTACAACCACAAACATCCACTTGGATGAGGTAGTATGCACTATCCGAACATTGTGCACTTTGGAAAGCAATAAGTCGAACAGTGTACATTCCGTAAGGACCAGTGTATGTGTGGGTCACGTTGTTTTGATTAGCTGATGTCGCTGTTTGTGAATCACCGAAATCCCAAGAGTAATTATTCGCGTTCAAACTGTTGTTTTGGAATACAACGTCAAATGGTGCACAACCTTGAATAGGTGTTCCGGTAAATTCTGCATCCGGTGCGTTTTGAATACCCACAAAAGCACTGTCGGAAACAGAACAAACATTGTCCTCAACGGTGATGTAATACCAACCCGATGG
>JBEDJV010000031.1:10500-13058 GCA_041172545.1 Bacteroidota bacterium
AACCCATTTGGACCTGGGCCCGTCCAAGTATATGTTGGAACACCATTTAATCCACTTGCCATTACGGAAACAAATCCTGTTGGTTGACACGTTGCTAATCCTGTAAAGATGGTGTCAATCGCTATGGTTTGATTCAGGGTTAAACTCACGGTATCTGTTTGTGAGAAGTTACAGTTGTCCGTAGCGGTCACTAAATATTGTATTGTTCCATTTTGACTTATTGAACCGATGATTGTGTCGTTCGTGCTTATTGGAACTCCGGATATATTGGTCCATTCATATTGGTATGGAGCATATCCTCCGAAAGCGGATGCACTCAGTGGAACACTATCATTTGCACAGAAAATCGTTAAATCTGTTTCGGTAATATTAATAATTGGTCCTTCACCAATGTAAATCGTTCCGGAAGAAATAATGGTGTCCCCACATGGATTAATGATTTCAACAGAAATAACAACAGATTCAAATCCTTCAGTAACGTTATCTTGAATAGGAGTTAGGTTGATAATCACTGTATCCTCTCCAGGTAAAAACGTAATCGGATTGATTAAGTTGTTGTAATCAACGCCCTCTTGAGCTACTCCACCGATTGTATAGTTAATGATGAGTGTGTCGTTTGTTTGTCCAGCTGGACGCGTAAAGATAAAATCTGCAAACGTACATCCCTCAACGATTGTCGTATCACCAGACACGGTCGCAACCGCCACATCCACCGCAGCAGAACTAAAACTTCCCGCTTCTAAGAATACACCAGAATCATAGGATTGATCACCTACATTTGAGATGGCCAATTTAATGTGATAAAGTTGGTTACATTGAACGGCAGCAGCAGCAGTTAATTTCACTGTTGTACCATCATATTGAATGGCATCTCCATAGGTTAAGGTCGAAGCATTCTCATTGAATACATAGTAATTTGTGTTGGATGCATCCCCTACATTATTGATGGTAACAGGTATTCCTCCAGGAATTGTGGCAATGTTTACCCCTCCGTTTGGATAACCAGCTTGGGCATAGGTACCTGAAATTCCAGGACCCCAAAGAAATAATCCAAAGGCATCATTAAAACTGGATGGAGAAAATTCCGGGTATTCATCTGATCCGAACATGTAATTAAAAATCACAGAATCTCCTTGCGGAATAAAATCGAATTCCAAAACCACTCCATTTGTTACACTACCCGCAGCAATGTCATTTAAGTGTGGATCCGATGTAACCATCGGTGTTGGCGGATTATTATTGGTAAAAGAACTTTGAAGATTAGGACCAATAGCTCCGATTGCATTTCCAGTCGTCAAGATTAATCCACTATCAATAGGGAAAGCTGGATTTGTACTTGTAAAGAAGCCAACGTTTCCTTGTGGAACATTTGCTAAAAGTGGATCGCCATTAATGGTAACGTTTAAAGCGGTTACACCGAATCCAAGTAGTACATTATCAACAAGTTGTTGAGGAGTTTGTACAGTTGAAACAGTAATCGGTTGAGCGAAAGTAAGGGTATTTACTAAGGTAAAAACACCTAAAAGAAATGCGCGTAAAGAGTTCATCATAATCTATCGAATTGACACTAAGACCATTTGTTTATAATAATGGTTGCATGACAAAATTAATATAATGTTTCAATAACTAAAAATCAATGAATTTTCGCAACTTTGAGTCTCAAAAAAATGGCATGAAAAACACACAAGATTACATTCAAGGAAATAAAGATAAATTCCTAAACGAATTAATACAATTATTGCGAATTCCATCGGTTTCTGCAGATCCTTTTTATTCGAAAGACGTGGCACATTGTGCGGAGGAATTGGCAAAACACATGAGTGAAATCGGTTTAGACGCGGTAGAAATTTGTCCGACGGCTGGACACCCCATTGTTTATGCAGAGAAAATGATTGACCCTTCTTTACCAACCATTTTAGTTTATGGTCATTACGATGTTCAACCAGCTGACCCAATTGAATTGTGGACATCGAGCGATATTTGCACGTGGTGCTTGTGACGACAAGGGTCAAATGTTTATGCACGTAAAAGCTTTTGAAGCAATGATTGCGACGAATGAACTTCCGTGTAACGTGAAATTTATGATCGAGGGAGAGGAAGAAGTAGGAAGTCCGAACTTGGCGATTTATGTTAAAGAAAATAAAGCAAAATTAGCAGCAGATATTATTTTAGTTTCTGATACAGGAATGCTAGCAAATGATGTTCCATCTATAACTACTGGATTAAGGGGCTTAAGTTATGTAGAAGTAGAAGTTGTTGGTCCAAATCGCGATTTACATTCTGGATTGTACGGTGGTTGTGTCGCAAACCCCATTAATATTTTAACCGAAATGATTGCTTCATTGCACGACGAAAATGGAAGAATCACCATTCCTGGTTTTTACGATACAGTTCAAGAATTATCCGTTGAAGAACGAAGTGAGATGGCGAAGGCACCGTTTTCAAATGAGGCCTATTGTCAGGCATTGAATATAGCAGAGACTCACGGAGAAGCATCTTACTCCACTATGGAACGCGGATCAATTCGTCCCACATTAGATGTCAATGGAATTTGGGGC
>JBEDJV010000032.1:0-10397 GCA_041172545.1 Bacteroidota bacterium
TGTGAGCACTGTCAAGCAACAGCAAAGGAATTAACGGAAATGCGTAAAGCGAATCCGGATTTTCCAGAAATGCAAATTTTGTTCATGGATGAAGCGCCAGAGGAAATTCCAAATTTCTTCAAGTTTGCAGGAGCGACCTACCCACACAAAGTCATTGAAATCATCGAGTTCTGGAATGCGATTGGAAACGAGAAAAATGTTCCCGGAGTTTGTTATTTGTGGAACGGTAACGTGATGAAATTCTATGAGGGAACGGAAGGTCCAAATCAGTTTAGTAAGTCAGACCTCAAACTCCAATTACAGAAAGTCAAGAAATAGGATGACATTCTTTCGCTAATTTCGAGCTAGATTCCGCGAATTATACCTATTTTCGACCATGAGAAATAAAATTCTTGCGGCAAATTGGAAAATGAATTTGACTGCTTCTGAAGCTCACGATTGGCTTGTTAAATTTAACGAATTAGACTCCAATAAGCGTAAAATAGAATTTCGCTTATACGCTCCGAATGTTTTTCTTTCGGACTTAGCTAAGACACAATCCCTGCACATCGGTGCTCAAAACATTCATCCATCTGATTTTGGTGCTTTTACAGGCGAGGTTTCCATTCCACAGTTAGTGAGTGTTGGTGCAAAATCCGCATTAATCGGACATAGTGAACGTAGAATGTATTTCCTTGAATCAGATGCGTTTCTGAAAGAGAAAGTGGATGCTTGTTGCGCGCATTTATTCCCCTTTATTTTTTGCTGTGGAGAATCCTTGGAAGTTAGAGAAAAAGAGGAGCATCTATCGTTTGTTCGTTCGCAATTAACGTCTGCAATTTTACACTTGAAGAATACTGATTTGTCCTTGATGACGATTGCCTATGAACCGATTTGGTCAATTGGAACTGGTCAAACAGCGACGAGCGATCAAATCAATGAAGTGCATGCGTTCATTCGTAATGTTTTACGCGAAACCTTCGGTGATCACGGAGCAAATGTCTCGATTCTTTACGGTGGAAGTGTCAATTCCTCCAATGCACAAAGTATTTTCGCCTGTCCAGATGTGGACGGTGGACTCATAGGTGGGGCATCCTTGAATGCATCCGATTTTCTTGAATTAGCAAGCTCTTTTAAATGAATTACTACGAATTAACTGTTCAATTATCAGATTTTGATCGTTGGAACGACATCCTAATTGCTTACTTAGCCGAACTAGATTACGAAAGTTTTCAGGAGGAATCACCAGCTATAAAAGCCTACGTTCAAGAATCCTCTTACAATGGAGAGGCACTTCAAACCTTATTCAACGAACTTCAATCGGAGCAGGAGGTCATCCAATCCTTTGAAGTGAAATTGATTCCGCAACAAAACTGGAATGCTCAATGGGAATCGCAGTTTGAACCGGTGTTTATTGGGGATGAAATTCGGGTCGTAGCACCTTTTCATCAGTTGGATCCGTTTTCAGGAATTGAAATCCTCATTGAACCTAAAATGTCATTTGGAACCGGACACCATCAAACAACACATTTAATGTGTGCTTCGATGATGAACATGGATTTTCAATCAAAACGCGTGTTAGACATGGGTAGCGGGACAGGAGTCTTGGCGATTTTAGCAGAAAAACGTGGCGCGACTGACATCGTGGCAATCGATATTGAAGAATGGTCCGCAGAAAATTGCGCGGATAATGCAGCGAAAAATGGCTGTCAAAACATTCAATCCTTACACGGTGGAATGGAAGTGATTCCAAATGAACCCTTTGACTTTATTCTAGCGAACATCAATAAAAATGTCCTGACTGCGCAAATGTCCACATACGTGGATCGCATGAAAGATGGTGCACATTTGTTTTTAAGTGGATTTTTTGTTTCAGATACGGATGAATTGAAATTATTGGCATCAGGTTTGAAGTTACAGTTTCAGGCACAGCACGAACGCGAAGGTTGGGCCGTTTTACTTTTTAAAAAATAGCATATGAGATTGTTTCTCTCTCTTTTAATATCCACACTTTTTATTGGACAGTTTCAAGCACAAACCTTTCCGAAGGAACGGGATAAATTTGTCAAAGAATGGCAAAAATTGGTTTTGGATGAAGGTGCCGTTCCTTTTTTAAAAGAAGAACTTCCGCAAAAAATTAAAGGAAGCCTGTTGAATGAAACTCAATTTCATCGTTTAGTCGATAATTGTAATAAATACGCACAGAAAGAAATCCCTCTTTATCCCGAGATTTATCACTACATGATTGCAAGTATTTATCAAGTGGAGAATAAATTCCCAGGTGAATTAGTCAATCCGTGGTTTAATTACGTGAATGATTTCGCGAAAGAGCCAGGTGAGGAGTTGACAAAATTCTTGAAATTCTCAGCAAACTTTTTCCGCTATCAATCTTTTTACCGAGAGCCGACGTATCGCTGGACATACGCCAAAGGTCAAGTAGCATGGGAGGAAGGGAAATCTTTGAAAATCAGAGCGACTGGAATAGACCTGAAGTGTTTGAAATACGATGAGGATCGAAAATTAGAGGATTCCATTGTCGTTAGCGGAACAAGTGGGTATTTCGACGTCATTCAAAACAAATGGCAAGGATCAAAAGGCATCGTCACGTGGGAAAAAGTACAGTTTTCAAAAAATGAGACTTTTGCGAAATTGCGTGGCTATAAATGTGATTTTTCTACGGCCAAATTGAAAGTGGATACTGTCGAATTAACCACACCGTACTTTACCACACCGATTTTAGGGAAGTTGCAAGATTTAACCACGTTGGATCTAGGTGAGGGTGAGAAATCTCCTCAGTTCAATTCCTATGAAAAGCGGTTGAAAATCCCCAACTTGAGAGATCAAATGGACTACGACGGTGGATTTACCTTAGAGGGACCTGATTTCATTGGGCGCGGTACCGCAGAGAAACCAGCAAAAATCATTTTCAAACGTCAAAATGTACCTTTGTTTGAAATCAGTTCGATTTATTTCGAGATGAATCCACAACAAGTTATTGCGCGAAATGCGAAGGCAAAAATGAACTATAAATCGGGGGATTCACTGATCATTCAATCTTGTTTCTTTACCTTGAATGAACAGAACAAAGAAATCTCGATCAACTCCGTCAAAAAAGGATATGAATATTTGCCGTTCATTGACTCGTATTTCAAATTGTACGTGTATGCCCCTGTGTTGAGTTGGAAATTTGGAACACCTGATCCGTATTACACGTTTGAAGTCGGTACAGCCCAAGAACAAAAGATGGCTAGTTTTCAGTCGATGAATTACTTCGATCCATCCATCTTTCAAAAGTTTCAAAGCATCGGGACTGCTCATCCATTCTCCCAAATTGCTGCGTTGGTCAAAAAAACCAATAAAATGGAATTTTCGGAGGGGGAAGTCGCTTCCGCTTTGAAAAAGACCATTGATCAGGTCAAACCTTTGTTGGTGGATATGGCTTCCTATGGATTTTTGATGCTAGATTCCGATGTAAAGAAAGTGAGAATCTCTCCAAAGTTAATCGCATACGCGGAGGCAAGCACCGGTGAAAGTGATTACGATAACATCAAAATCCAATCAGATTTACGCCCTCAAACAATGCAAGAGTCCAAAGAGCAAATCGCCGCGGACCCATATTTGAAAGAAGTCGCTGCTAGAATGAATGCACAGAACAAGACCAAAAGAGCGACAACGGCTTATGCATCGATTCAATTAGATAAAAATGAAATGCGCTTGAATCAAGTAGATCAAGTGGCTTTGTCGGATGCACAGCAAACATTCGTTTTCCCAGACTCCATGTATGTCACTATGTATAAAAATAGGGATATGAGTTTTCATGGATACGTTGTGGCAGGAAAAATGGAGTTTTTCACTAAATTCTCTAAGTTCGATTACGAAGCGTTTAAAATTAACTTGTTATCCACGGAGGAAGCAACATTGAGAGTCAATCCCTTGAAAAAAGAGGATGGAACGGATCGTATTTTAATGTTTAGTTCCTTTAAAAACATCAAAGGTGAATTGTTAATCGATGATGTTGAATCGAAGTCAGGAAGAAAAGGAAACAACGCTCAATATCCTATTCTGAAATCCATTGGAGAATCAAAAGTGTATTACAGTTCGAAAGAAATCCTAAAAGGAGCATACGATAGTACACGCTTTTACTATGCGGTGAATCCATTCGACCTTGACAGTTTGGATGATTTTTCGGAAGCAAGTTTGCGTTTTGAAGGAAGCTTAAACTCCGCAGGAATTTTCCCTAAAATTCCCGAGCCATTGAAAATCATGAATGATTATTCTTTTGGTTTTGTCGCACAAGCTCCGGAAGAAGGTTATCCGTTTTATGAGACAGATACCAAGTATCAGAATAAAATTGTGCTTTCGAATAATGGACTTCAAGGAACAGGAACCATCAATTTCTTGCAATCGATTTCCATTTCGAAAAAGTTGACGTTCTTACCAGATTCCACAATCGGATTAGCCATTTTTGATAACAAAGAAGTAGGAACAGGAGTTAGGTATCCAATTGTACATTCGGAACAAGCATTGATTTCTTATCAGCCAAGAAAAGCCTTGATGAAAGTTTCGAGTTATGGGGAGAATCCATTAATCATGTTTAAGGATAATGTGGTGATGACCGGAACATTGTTGTTGGACAAAAAAGGAATGACGGGGAACGGCATCCTTGAATTTAAAGAAGCGAGTTTAAACTCTAAAGAATACGTGTTCACCAATGAAGATATTTTATCCGAAAATTCATCCTTCAGTTTGCGAAATCGATTTAGTCAATATGGAGAGAATCCATTGGCCATTCAATCCGATGAAATGAAAACCAACATTAGTTTTAAAACACGTATTGGTGAATTTAATTCGAATGGAACGAAGCGCATCATGTTCCCAGCAAACCATTACTATTGTCAAATGGACAAATTCACCTGGTTGATGGACGGTGAGAGTTTGGATTTTCAAAAGAACAAAGGAGGAGAAACGAGCTTTGAAAGTGGTGCTGACTTAGCGCGTAATAACTTCTTCTCAACGGATGAAAAGCAAGACACACTTCAATTTAAGTCCTTGAGTGCGAAATACGATTTGAAAACACAATTGATTTTATGCAATGCGGTGGATTACATCCAAGTAGGTGACGCACGAATTTTCCCAGATAGCTCACGTGTGCGAATTCGCAAAGCCGCGGCCATGGATTCTTTGAAAAATGCGGTGATTGTGGCGAATTACATCACGAAATATCATACGTTTAAGGATGCACAAGTGAAAATATCTTCGCGCAAATACTATGAGGGGACAGCGAAATATCCCTATTATGACCGCGATAGTAACCTGACCATCTTACCCATGAGTTCGATCAAGTTTGTGAACCTCACAACGACCGCTCAAGGGGAAGTGAAAGAAAAAGATCGCTTCAAATTGAGCAAGGAATTCGACTATTATGGAAGCGTTGTGGTCAAGGCCTCCAATCAAGGATTATTCTTAAATGGATCCACTCGATTAAATCACACGTGTCAATACGATAAATCATGGATGACTTTCGAGGATACTGTGTTGGCAACGAATATTCAGATTCCCATTAGCGCAACACCTAAGAATGCGAAAGGTGATCGTTTAGCAGTTGGATTCCTTTGGCGTCAAACGGAAAAAGTGGATAGTGTGCACATTTACCCAAGTTTCTTGTCCAAAACGGAAGGTCCAAGTGATCCAAGTTTATTCAATTCGTTTGGGTATTTACAGTACAATCAAGCATTGAGTGAGTATCAAATTGCCTCCAAAAACCGATTGAATAAATCAGATACGCTCAGCAGTATGTTGACATTGGATGTCAATACCTGCAAAGTCATTGGATTTGGTGACATTGAATTGGGAATAAATACCGGAGATGTCAAAATGGACATGTATGGGAAAATTGAATTCGATCAAGAAACAAAGAAAACACGCATTGCCGCGAATGCGCGAGTGACCATGCCAATTGATGCGAAGGTGCTAGAGAATATGGCCGCTAAATTGAAACTGCAAGAAGGAGCGAAAGAAGTGGACATGAAAAAAGCAAGTTACGGTTTGAAAAATACCTTTGTTCATTGGTCGAATGCCAAAGATGCGCAAGAAGTATTCAAGGATTTCGATGAGGATAAATTGAGAAAAATGCCGTCAACAATGGAACAGTCGTTCATCCTTACGGACATCGTTTTGGAATCCTATGGCAACGTGAAGGCTAGTGCGAAAAAAGTGGACAAAGGATTGATTTCGGTCAACAATCAAGTTGGATTAGTGAGTGTAAATGGAATTCCGGTGTTAAAACAAGTGGAATGGCATCAGTTTTACCTTCAATCCTTCTCTGATGAAGCCGCTCCAGGATTCACTTGGGATTTAACCTTGTTTGATGACACGAAGTATTTTATGAATTACTCGATGGTGAAGAGGGATGGTGATTTAACTATCTTTACGACAGATAAAACGGTGAGTGATGCGATTTTAGCCATCAAACCGGAGAAACGTAAAACGAAAAACTTTAAATTTGATGTCATGGATGAAGTAACTGCAAAGAATTTACTCGCGAAATTCCGAGGTTATTTCCTATACAAATAAAGAATGCTACTGATAATTATTATACTTCTTGGTTACTTAATTGGCTCGATTCCAACGGCTGTTTGGGTGGGTAAAGCCTTTCATGGAATGGACATTCGCGAGCACGGAAGCAAAAATGCCGGTGCAACCAATACCTTTCGTGTTTTGGGAAAACGTTCCGGTTGGTTTGTGCTTATCGTTGATGTTTCCAAAGGAATTTTGGCCGCTTGTCTTCCTCATTTCTTTTCGTACATGTTGGAAGGGTATAAAGATGAGTTTTTAATTCTTCAACTTTGCGGATCGTTTAGTGCTGTGTTTGGACATGTATTCCCTCTTTTTGCTCATTTCCGAGGCGGAAAAGGAGTAGCTACCTCTTTGGGAATTGTCATAGGAATCAATCCATATGCTGCCCTTGTTTGTTTGGCCATTTTTCTTCTTGTTTTCATCAGTTCGCGCTATGTATCTCTGGGCGCCATTATTTCGGCACTATGTTTTCCATTCGTCAGTTATTTCATGATTCAGGAAGACGCTCGTATCATGATTATCTTTACGGTGGTTCTCGGTGTGATGGTGATCCTTGCACATCGCAAAAACATCGACCGCTTGTGGAAGGGGGAAGAAAACAAAATGAACCTTTTCGCTAAGAAAGCGTAAGTAGACAAGTAAATACAATGCTTAGTTGAAACAAAAGTCCATTTCGTACCTTTTTGTTTGTTTCTTGCTGTTCCTAACAGTACAGAACGGATTTGCGCAATCCGTTACTGCCATTAAGAAAAGGGCTGATGCCGCCTTTGAAAAAAAGGAATATGAAAGTGCGAAAGTTGACTACCGACAATTACTCGCTCAAAATCAGAAAAACCTTGAATTAAATTATAAATACGCTGCTTGTATCTATTTTACAGAGGATATTAAAAATGCGCGAAAGTATTTTGATTTTATTCTAGCAAAGAAGGATGCCGTTTTCCCGCTAGAAACCTATTATTACATCGGTAAAATCTACCAACATCAATATTATTTTGAAACGGCCATCCAACAGTTTAATCGTTTAAAGGAAAAGGACCCGAAATTGGCCTTGTCCATGAATGTTCAAAGTGAAATTGATGCTTGTCAATCCGCACTTGCTGGAATGAAGGACATGCGTACTTTACAAGTGATTAAGAAGTCGCAACCTTATGGTGAAGCATTTTATGATCATTATACTTTTCTGGACGATTCATATAGTTTCTATAAAGCAAGTGAAGTCTTCACAAAAGAAAATGCGAAACATCATTACGAGCCAATTTACGCCTTTAAAAGGGGAATGAAATTTCGAGTTTTTGCTAGTTATGGTCCGGAATCTTCAGACTTGGATGTCTATATTCAACGTAAGAATGCAGAGAACGAATGGGCTAAACCCATCAAGATTCAAGGGTTAGTCAATACCGTGCAAGATGAAGTCTATCCATTTTTCGATGCGGAAAATGGTTATTTGTACTTCAGTTCGAAAGGACATCAGTCCATGGGTGGATTTGACCTCTATCGCGCCATTTATTCCCTAGAAACGAATGTCAGTTCGAATGTAGAGAATTTACATTTTCCATTTTCTTCGCCAAACGACGATTTTTTTTACATCCCAGATTTATCCAATGGGAATGCCAACTTTGCTTCGAATCGAAATGGAAAATTGTCAGCGATTCAAACCTATTTAGTGAGCGCAGCGGAAACGCCCAAAGAACTTTATTTTTTCACTGGAATTCTATCGGACAACATCGATCAATCCAATTCAACTGTGAAAGTGGAATTTATCGTTCCAGAAACAAATGAGCGATTCGGTCCATTTATAAGTCAGGGGGATGGCACTTACTTGGTTGGACTTCCTGGACCAGGAACATATCAAATGGAAATTAGCATCACTGGTTCCAATCAAATCTTCAAGGAGCAGTTCATTGTTCCATTGGTCGATGAAGACATGGAATTACAGCAGGAGTTGATTTATGCTATGGTTGATTCGAAGGAACAATTAAAAGTGCTCAATCGCATAAAACCAAAACAGGTGGAGTCCATGCAGTTGCTCAGTCAAAAAATGAACTTAGCAGCAAATTTAGATGTGAATTTGGCTTCTTTTAGCCGCAAAGCCACCTTGACTCCAGAACAAAAAATGCAACAGGACTGGGGTGTTTCTGCTAAGGACACGAGCTCGTTAATCGCTATTTTGTCTGATTCCTTATTAGCGGCAGAAGTTAACTTGGAAAATCAAGTACGTCTGACCAATTACTTGGCGAATGAATTAGAACAAACCTATGTCCAGCTAACCAAGGAAATGCAGGTACTGGATGAGCGTTTAGAGCGAGGCAGTGGGACCATAGATCCAAAAGAAAATCAACGGTGGATCGAAGAAACGAAGCAGCTAGAATCGAAAGTAGCAAAACTAACGGAGCAAGTGAGCTTTCTTGAATCGTGGATGACAGCCAATCAGCAAAGGGGAATTCCGAATGTGGATGTACTGAAAAGCTTAGAGGAAATCAATAAACAAGTTGCCCTGTTGCAGTATCAGCAAAATTCCGAAGGAGTCATGGAGTTGTTGTCCGAAAACAGATCGATCATCAAAGCACAATTATCCGTAGCTGGAGAAGATTTAGCCGCTGTCATCAGAAATTACACGCAAGAACAGGTTGATGGAGTTTCGGCTGAACAGAAACAATACCAGGAGCAACGTGAAAATCAAATTGCCTTACAAAAGGAAATCGCCGATTTGAAAGAGCAAGCGAAGTTGGTAAAACCAAAAGAACGAGCGACGATTGATGCAGAAATTCAGCAAAAAGAAGCGTTGAACGCAAAAATTACCGGGGACTTGTTCGAGTGGTCCCAAAACTTGAAAGCACAAGAACAAGGACTACGATCCTTTGCCCAAGTGGAACAGGAGGTGCAAGAAAAGATTGTTGCCTCTGAAAAGATGCCGTTGCCAAGTTCGGCTATTCCGTATAATCTGGCAAAGGAACAAATCCGCCAAGAAGAAATTGCTCAAAAACGAATGGAGCAGCAACAGTTGCTCACCAAGCAAGTAGAAAAGGTGAAAGAATGGCAAGCTGTGGATCCAAACTATACGGAGGATATTGCCCGCATCAATCAAGAAACAGATGTCCAAACCCGAGCAACCTTGCTAAAGGAACGAGAAGGACAGCATTTAGAATCATTGAAAGCGAAGTCTGCAACAGCAGCGGAGTCAGATCAAGAGTTTTTGACGGAGCAAATCCAATTGGCAGAAAACCGCGTGAAATCTCAGGTGGAGGTGTTGGCGCAGATAGGAACAAGGACAGAAACAGAAACAGGAACAGAGCGAACAGCGGGAACTTCTGTGAATGGAACGAATTCTGTGGCTCAACAAGAAACGGGAACAGAGCAAGGAAGGAATACGACTGCAACGAATACAACTGTTCAACAAGGAACCACAACAGAGCAAGGAACGAATACGACTGCAACGAATGCAGCTGTTCAACAAGGAACGGTAACAGAACAGGGAACGAATACGACTGCAACGAATACAACTGCACAACAAGGAACGGCAACAGAGCAGGGAACGAATACGACTGCAACGAATACAGCTATTCAACAAGGAACGGCAACAGAGCAGGGAACGAATACGACTGCAACGAATACAACTGTACAACAAGGAACGGCAACAGAGCAGGGAACGAATACGACTGCAACGAATACAATAGCTCAACAAGGAACGGCAACAGAGCAGGGAATGAATACGACTGCAACGAATACAATAGCTCAACAAGGAACCACGACAGAGCAAGGAACGAATACGACTGCAACGAATACAATAGCTCAACAAGGAACCACGACAGAGCAAGGAACGAATACGACTGCAACGAATACAA
>JBEDJV010000033.1:0-10335 GCA_041172545.1 Bacteroidota bacterium
CATTTGATAATCGGTAACATCATATTTCCATGTAAATCCATTTGGACCTAAATCGAATTGTATGCCGTACGGTGTGATGTATCGCGCAATCTCCACATCGTTAATAAGCTCAAATGGCGGATTGTAACAAATGATAGGGGCATTTAACAACTGATTTGTCGTTGCATAAGGTAGTTGTCCAATCTCATGACCATTTTGATCATATTGATAAGAAATCCCTTGTGGAAGGCCAATGTAACTATTTACAATATCAAAATGACGGAACAAAGGCATTTGTTCAAACACAATGATTGGCTCGATTAATTTCTTTTGATTTAAAACGGCTGTTTGAATCGGACTCGTTACAACTCCTTGTCCAAATGCGAACAAGGGAAGAAGCATTTCTTGTTTTACTCCCGCAACTGGCATCTCATCAAATTGAATCATACCGAATTCAGATGGCATCAATTTAAATTGATTGGGTGATTTATCCACTGCGTAATTCGTGTTGTCGAAATCGTAATACACTTTTACATTTGACCAATTCGGATGAGAAGCGTCAATCTTATTTTTATAGTTGGCTTGAATCGTTGCTTGAGAAAGCGCTGTATTAAACACACGAAACTCATCAATACTTCCTCTCCATTTGATGCCTTGATCTTTACTTGCCCCAAGAATGAAACGGTGAATGTATCCCATCGAACGCGTTAATCCCGTTCCTGAATGCCACAAAGCACCATTTTTGTAAATGAACATTTCACCTGTACTTTGTTTTTTCACAAAGGCCCAATGATTCCATATTGCATCTATTTCATTCGTAGCCATCGCCTTGTTAATTCGGTCATATCCTGTTTGATTTCCCGCATCCCAATAAAGGTTGTTATTGCTCCAAGGCATATGAATGTTCAAGACACGATTACCCAAAGTATCATATGCCTCTAGGAAACTCGTATTCGTCCCGGTAACGCCATCCCCTTTTGCCCAGAACTCAATGGTTACTTCATCTCCCATAACGACATCGGAATATTCAAGCATCGTGTAATTGTTGCCGTTAAATTCCAGATGCCCATTCCTTCCCTGATAAGATAGCGCTTGATTCGTAGTGATTGAACTGGTCTCGAAACTTAAAGAGCTTGGCGATGGTGTATCGTTTTCAAAAGCAAATTCAATGACCATATTACTGACTCCATCCCAAGTAAAAGCTTGATAGAAGACCAACTCATTTTGTCCTAATACGAGCGCGTTTTGTCCACCAGGTATTCCTTTGGAGGCGTTGTAAACTTCTAAAAATCCACTGTCGTGAAAGGACAAAAGCTCTGTATCATTTGTAGACTTGATGCGAATACTTGGATAATATAGACTTCCTGTTCCGAGTGAGTGTAAGTACACCTTTAACGACTGTAAATCTCCAACTTGCACACCCGCTTGTGACAATTGGCTTTGGGTTAGTAGCATTTGGAAACGTCCGCCTTTTTCATCCGTTTTAAAGGGCCATGGACTAGAATTTGTTGAGTTTGCTGCCGTAGAATACGTTAAGCCAGAAGCGGATCGAGTATATTCATCGCGCAGATAATTGTTCGATTGCGTATAGGGAAGCGGTGTGTAATCAATGATATTAGGTGTTGCCCAATTGGACAAAAAACGACTTGAGTTCTTTGCAACCGAATCAAAAGCCCCTGTATGATCAAACACACGCGTATAGGTCAAATAGTCCCATTCTCCACAATCATATTGATCCCAAGTAGTTAATGGGCTACATTTCAACTTGTAGTACATCATTACTTTTTCAAAACGCATGGTATCCAACTCCTGAGGAAACTGAAACCAAGAACGACGAGTCGTGATGGAATCGAAGGTAAAGGTCTGAACCCAAGTTGTGTCTTGAGCACTTAACTGAAATCCAAGGACTAAAAATGATAGGTAAAGTACTATTTTTCGCATGGTCGTAATTTAGAGTGCTCTAAAATACGGATTAGTGGGGAGTAAAAAAAATATTAAAACTCGAAAAATTGTCCTTGCTCTAAGGTAAGAACCTGACTGGAAGGAGCGTACGTCCGTTTAGACAAGCGCGCCACCATTCCTGATTGTCTTTTTTGTTCGTCATGGGTCGAAATGACCGTTTTAACATTCAATTGATTCGCTAAACGAAGTGCTTTATTCAAACCTAAATTCACCGTTCCTCCGAGGTAAAAGGGAAGCTCGTACGTTGTTGTTGTTGTGATTAAAACGCTTGCTTCTTTCTTCTGAACGATTTTTCTTGTTCCGTGCGGGGCATAGCACAAGGATGAAATTCCATCCGAAATGAAATACGCGTGATGCACTAGATCCAGCAGACCTGTTCTAGAGATTTTCTCTAAATGGAATGGCGCTTCATGGAAAGAAACAAATTTCTTAAAATGTTTCCATTTTTGGATTTTTCGTTTGATTTCCGGTAAACAGATTACTGGAATTTCAGAAGAGAATTTGACTAATGTCTCCTGATCGCAATGGTCGGTAAACGGATGAGAAATAAAAATAAAATCAGGGCGAGGTAATTCGAAAACTTCAGGTTGTTTATCCAAATGGTACTGTGTCGAAAAACGCGGATGAATATCCACTTGACTTTCAGAGAACCATGGATCGACCATGACCTTCAGCCCATTTATTTCCCAGAGCCACGAACTATCCGCATTTAATTTGGTGATTTTCATCGAGAACTAGCTCATGAACATCTTTACCGCTAAGCTTAATTTTTGTTTGATTTCCGTACGATCAACGATAAAATCAAGGAATCCATGTTCTAACAAAAACTCGGAAGTTTGGAATCCGTCTGGTAAGTCTCGTCCAATTGTTTCCTTCACGACACGAGGTCCAGCAAAGGCAATCAATGCTCCCGGCTCAGCGATGTTAATGTCTCCTAGCATCGCAAAAGAAGCGGTTACACCTCCGGTCGTTGGATCAGTTAAGTAGGAAATGTAAGGTAACTTCGCTTCGGACAATTGTCCAAGTTTACCCGAAACTTTCGCCATTTGCATTAGGGAATATCCCGCCTCCATCATACGAGCTCCTCCTGATTTCGAGATGATCATGAATGCTGCATTGGATTTGATCGCTTCATCAATTCCACGTGCAATTTTCTCTCCCATTACCGAACCCATGGATCCTCCAATGAATTGGAAGTCCATCGCAGATATCACCAAGTTTTGTCCATCTATGGTTCCTTTTGCCGTGCGCACAGCATCTTTCAAACCAGTTGCTTTTTGTGTGGCAGAAACACGGTCGACATATTTCTTTGTATCCGTAAATTCTAGTGGATCACCGGAAGTTAAATCCGCAGCGATTTCGGTGTATTTTCCATCATCGAAAATCAAGTGAAAATATTCCTCAGAACCAATGCGTTCATGATGAGAACATCGATCACAGACGTAATTGTTTGACGCGAGGTCATCACTTGTAAACAATGTTTTACAGTTTGAACAACGCACCCAAAGACCTTCAGGCACTTCTTTCTTGTCACTTGTTGCTGTTGTAATTCCTTCTTTACTTCGTTTAAACCAAGACATTTCCTTCAATTTAAAGTGTATTAATATTGTTTAAATCCTCAAAAGATTGGGTAAGTCGTTTGATGAATGTCAATTCACCTTCACGCATCCATTTCCTCGGATCATAGTATTTTTTATTTGGCAATTCTTCCCCTTCAGGATTTCCAATTTGCGTACGAAGATAATCCATTTTTTCTGCAACGTAATCACGCACACCTTCTGTAAAAGCAAATTGCAAGTCCGTATCGATATTCATTTTTACCACACCGTAACCAATTGCTTCGCGAATTTCCGCTACTGTTGACCCTGACCCACCATGAAAAATAAAATCAATTGGATTGGGTCCTGTTTGATATTTCTCTTGAATATATTCCTGTGAATTCTTCAAAATAATTGGGGTCAATTGAACGTTACCTGGTTTGTAAACACCGTGTACGTTTCCAAATGCTGCAGCAATCGTAAAACGTGGACTGATCTTCATCAATTCTTCGTATGCGTAGGCAACTTCTTCTGGTTGGGTATACAATTTGGAATTATCGACATCTGAATTGTCTACTCCGTCTTCTTCGCCACCTGTTATTCCCAATTCGATTTCAAGCGTCATTCCCATTTTGGACATTCGCTCTAGGTATCTTTTACAGATTTCTAAATTCTCTACCAATGATTCCTCGCTTAAGTCAATCATGTGAGAACTGTATAGTGGTTTACCCGTTTCTTTAAAAAACTGTTCACCAGCATCTAAAAGTCCATCAATCCATGGAAGTAATTTTTTCGCGCAATGGTCGGTATGCAAAATCACTGTGGCACCGTAGGCTTCTGCCAAGGCATGAACGTGTTTCGCTCCAGCTACTCCTCCTAAAATTGCGGCTTTTTCATTTTCGTTGGTGAGTGCTTTTCCCGCAAAATACAGACATCCACCATTTGAAAACTGAATGATGGCTGGTGCATTTAACTTT
Source organism: Bacteroidota bacterium (assembly GCA_041172545.1). Lineage (GTDB taxonomy): Bacteria > Bacteroidota > Bacteroidia > Flavobacteriales_D > Crocinitomicaceae > UBA952. The sequence continues at coordinate 4,457 of JBEDJV010000033.1, forward strand.
GCCGCAGTCTCCATGACACCATTTACGGTGCTTGAACTAGTCACATTCACTGCTGGAAGGGCAAATCCTTTTTCTTTCGCTAGTTGAAAGATTGCTTGGACTTCATCCCCTGTCGCAACTCCTGATTTGATTATATTACTCATTGTGTTGTTGATTGATGTCGCAAAAGTAATGAAATTAGGTCAAAATGCACTTGATATTTTTGGCTAAAACGATCCATTTACATACATCAGCCGAGGTCACATTTAATCGAATTTAAAAATCCGAAGAAATTGCAAGCGTAAAACAATATTCTACCATTCTTTGCGTTAAAGAGTAAAACATTAAATAAGCCTATGGTTCAAAAATTTTACTCCGAAACGTTAGTGGAAAATGAAGCGAAGTTAAAACCTTCAAATGCGGCACTTAATTTTATCTTGAATTACAGCAAAGCACTTGAAGTGAAGAAACTAAAAAAACATAAGGTCTTCATTTGTAAAAACTAAAAAAATAAGCTCTGACAATCTCATCAGGGCTTTTTTTTATCGTTGGTTTACAGGTATTCATCGCTTTTTTCTTTTGTTATATTCCAAAATAGTATATACTTTTGATATATACACACTAAAAGTAACCGATGAAAACTTTATCCTTAAAACTTGACAATGGCGTCTTTGAAGAGACGGAACTACTTTTATCGAAAATCCAAAAGACACGGAATCGATATATTAACGAAGCCCTAGATTATTATAATCAAATCCAAAAAAGGAAACTCATTGAGCAACTACTCATCACAGATTCTAATCTTGTTAGCGATGAGTCCATGAAGGTTTTACATGAATTTGAAAATTTTGATGACTATGACAGCTAGAAAATATGAAGTATGGCTGGCGAACTTGGATCCTAGAATTGGCACAGAAACAGGAAAAACTCGTCACGTGTTAATTGTACAAACAGATATCCTCAACAAAATTCATCCTTCCACACTTATTTGTCCAATTACGACTAACATCAAACTAGAAAGTCAGATTTTGAGGGTTCACATTAAAAAAGGAACCGCAAAAGTGAAGGAATCGTGCGACGTGATGATTGACCAACTGCGTGCTATAGACAATAAACGTTTGATTAAAAAAATTGGAGATCTTCCACCAGGACTTTCGGAAAAAGTGAAAGAAAACATCAAAATTGTATTGGACTTAGGCTACTAAAAAACAGGAAAACGCTTAGGGCATTTTTTATGCTTTCAATTTAATATCTATGAATTTCTGAATCAACTCCAAAGGCAATTTTTCCTTCAACGGGAATTGGACGGATCCTTTCGCAAACTTAAATCCTTTCAACTCTTCACTCAATTCCTTGATTGGTCCTGCACCAGGATAAAATCCAATGTGCTTGGCGTATCCCGCATAATGAATGAAATTCTTACCATTCAATTTAAAAGTGGGGGTTCCATAATTCTTTGTTTCCTCAAGCCCTTCAACTGCATTCAAGATAAAGGAACGAAGTTCCAATAGTTTTTCCTGGGTCTCTTTAGGAAAAGAATAAATATGCTCTTCTACCTCTGGATGCATCACTTATTCTTCGCAATAGCTTTTGAATTGATTTAAAATCGCCTGCCATCCAGCCTGTTGCAATTCCAAGGTGTTTTCCGTTTCTGGATGAAAGCGCTCAGTGACATGTGTGGACAAACCTAAATCTGCGAACTCCACTTCCCATTTGCGTCCATCACCTAAAGTAATTGCCATGAATTCCTGATCTTCAATCTCGTCATAAGTCCCGTGGAAATCGAATCCAGCGGAACCATCAACTGCTTCCATGCGAAACGAAAATGCGCCGCCATTGCGTAATTCGATTGTTGCCTTCGGACAACACCATGATTCGTGTGCGAAATTCCATTTCGTTACGTGTTCACTTGTCGTCCACTTCTCCCATACTTCGTTGATGGGCGCTTCAATCATTGCTTCTACTTCAATCCATTCTTGTTCCATAAAACAAAGATAGGAAAAGTGTTATTTCATTCAACGCGTCACTTGATATTCCTTACATTTGTGACAATGGACTTTAAACTTGTTTCCGACTTTCAGCCAACTGGTGACCAACCCGAAGCGATACGTCAATTAGTCGCGGGATTAGCCGCTGGCGTTTCTGACCAAACCTTACTGGGTGTAACCGGGAGTGGGAAAACGTTTACCATCGCAAACGTTGTGCAACAAATCCAACGTCCGACATTAATTCTTTCACATAATAAAACACTTGCCGCCCAATTATACGGGGAATTCAAACAGTTTTTTCCGGAGAATTCGATTGAATATTTTGTGTCATATTACGATTATTATCAGCCGGAAGCCTACTTACCGACAACGGGGGTTTACATTGAAAAGGACTTGCAAATTAACGATGAGATTGAAAAATTGCGTTTATCAGCTACATCTGCCCTACTCTCCGGACGCAAAGATGTCCTAGTTGTCGCATCGGTTTCTTGTATATATGGAATTGGAAATCCACAGGAGTTCCGCGACAGTATTTTACATTTAACTGTTGGTCAATCCGTCGCGAGAAATAAATTTCTGTTTAGACTAGTCGAAAACTTATACCAACGAGCCGGAGATAAATTTGAGCGCGGCATGTTTCGTGCCATCGGAGAAACGGTGGACATCTTCTTAGCCTATGCCGATTATGCGATTCGAATTGGATTTTGGGGTGATGAAATTGAAACCATTTCTTCCATTGATCCAGAAACGAGTGAACGAATCGAAACGCACAAAGAAATTGATATTTTCCCCGCAAATTTATTCGTTTCTAGTCCGGATAACACCCGTCAAGCGATCGAGCAAATACAAGATGACTTGGTCGTTCAAGTTCAAAACTTTAAAGAAGAAGGGAAATTAGAGGAGTCCAAACGCCTCGATGAACGGGTGAACTACGACCTAGAAATGATCCGAGAATTAGGCTATTGCTCAGGGATTGAAAATTACTCGCGCTATTTCGACCGACGTCAACCCGGCGAGCGCCCCTTCTGCTTACTCGATTATTTTCCGGACGATTTTCTTTTAGTCATCGATGAAAGTCACGTGACCTTGCCTCAAGTACGTGGAATGTACGCGGGCGACCGAGCGAGAAAGACCAACTTAATTGACTACGGATTTCGACTGCAAGCAGCGATTGACAATCGTCCACTGAAGTTTGAAGAATTCGAAGGATTCTTGAACAATACCATTTATGTTTCGGCAACACCTGCGGACTACGAAATGCAACGCTCCGAAGGAATCATGGTGCAGCAATTGATTCGTCCCACAGGACTTTTAGACCCGATTATTGAAGTGCATCCGTCCAAGCATCAAATCGACCATTTAATGGCAGCCATTCAAGAACGAATTGCTGTAAAAGAACGTATTTTGGTGACAACCTTGACCAAAAGAATGGCGGAAGAATTGCAAAAATACTTGGATAAACTAGGAATCCTTTGCCGCTACATCCACAGTGAAATCGATACAATTGAACGCGTTGAAATTCTTCGACAATTAAGACTTGGTGATTTCGATGTACTCATTGGAGTGAACTTACTGCGCGAAGGTTTAGACTTGCCAGAAGTTTCTTTGGTAGCAATATTAGACGCCGACAAAGAAGGATTCCTTCGCAACGAGCGATCCTTAGTTCAAACCGTTGGACGTGCGGCGAGAAATGTGAATGGAAAAGTACTCATGTACGCGGATAAAATGACGGAGTCCATGAGGCGAACCATTTCCGAAACGGAGCGACGAAGAGCCATGCAAATCGCTTACAACATGGAGCATGGTTTGGTACCCACTGCCTTAAATAAATCGAAAGAGAAAATCATGGAATCGACGAAAGTTGCCGATGGAGACACGGCAAGTCGACAGTTGAAATATACGCAAGAAACCCAGGCGCAACTAGCAGCGGAACCCGTTCAGAAATACCTGAATCCAAAAGAACTAGAAGCGCGAATGAAAGCAACGAAAAAGGCCATGGAAAAAGCAGCGAAGGAACTTGATTTTATTGAAGCTGCACGATACCGTGACCAATTAAAAGAACTCGAAACACAACTAAAAAAATAAGCATGACACGTTTACAACAATTTCAGAAAATTGCCATTGCCGAAGGATTCTCTTGGATTGCTTTGATCATTACAATGGTTTTGAAGTACCAATTCGAGATGATCTGGCCAAATAAAATTGTAGGATGGATTCACGGTATTCTATTTATTGCTTTTTGCCTTTATTTAGCGATTTTTTTCTTTTCGAAACAATTTTCATTTGGGAAAGCAATTGTGTTATTCATTGCCGCTTTTGTTCCGTTTGGAACTTTCTGGGCAGAGAAAAAATATTTAAGAAGCTAAGTAAACTTTTTCCTTTTATTTACGTATAGCACTTCAAAACGAACAAATTATGAAGTGGATTAAACGACTTTTCCTATTGATTTTGAGCTTAGTTGCAGCAATTTTAATTCTTGGTGTATTCGTGCCCAAGAAATTTAAAATAGAACGCAGCATTCAAGTTTCACAGCCAAAAGACAGTGTTTATCAGTTCTTAAAATTTCTGAAAAACCAAGATCAATTTAGTGTTTGGGCTAGGCAAGATCCCAAAATGAAAAAAACGTATACAGGTCAAGATGGCATTGTTGGATTCGTTTCTGCATGGGAAAGTAAAGATGAAAAGGTAGGGACAGGATCGATGGAATTGGTGAAATTGACACCTGGAGAACGCATTGATATGCACATTCGCTTCAAGGTTCCATTTGAAAATGAAGATGATGCCTACTTTGAAACAAGTAGCATCAATGCAGAGAACACACGTGTGATTTGGGGATTTGAAGGAAACTCACCTTATCCGTGGAATGCCATAACATACCTGTTAAACATGGATGAAATGATTGGGAAAGACCTAGATGGTGGACTCAAAAAATTAAAATCGGTGTTGGAAAAATAAGATTGATTACTTTTGTTTAAAATTGAAGATACATGGCAAATAACTTACTAAAAGGAAAAAGAGGAATTATTTTTGGTGCATTGAACGACCAATCCATCGCTTGGAAAGTCGCTCAAAGAGCACACGAAGAGGGAGCAACATTCGTGTTGACCAACGCTCCAATCGCCATGCGAATGGGAGAAATCAATGCTTTAGCAGCTGAAACAGGAAGTCAAGTGATTCCTGCAGATGCAACAAGCGTAGAAGACTTAACGAACCTAGTAACACAAGCTCAAGAGATTCTTGGTGGTAAAATTGATTTCGTATTGCATTCAATCGGTATGTCACCAAACGTTCGTAAAGGAAAACACTATACTGAAAACGATTATAATTACTATAATCAATCCATGGATGTTTCTGCTATTTCTCTACACAAGACCTTAGCAACTCTTTACAAACAAGACGCCATGAATGAATGGGGATCTGTGATCGCTCTTTCGTACATCGCAGCTCAACGTATTTTCCCAGATTACAATGACATGGCAGATGCGAAATCTTTATTAGAGTCCATCGCTCGTTCATTCGGATACCACTACGGAATCGCGAAAAAAGTACGCGTAAACACGATTTCACAATCTCCAACGGTGACAACTGCTGGACAAGGAATCAAAGGATTCAAGGAATTCATCAATTTCTCTGAGCAAATGTCTCCACTTGGAAACGCTTCAGCGCTTGCATGTGCAGACTACTGTGTGACGATGTTCTCTGACTTAACACGTTACGTGACGATGCAAAACTTATTCCACGATGGTGGATTCTCGAATACGGGGGTAACCCAACAAGTCATCGAAAAATTTGGTGAGTAATCAGATTTAAGATCTGTATCATCCTAAAAAAGGTTGACTGGTTAGACCAAAGATAATGAACCCTTTTCAATAACAAGAAGAGGGTTCTTTTTTTTCCATGTTTTAAGTTTTA
>JBEDJV010000034.1:0-10546 GCA_041172545.1 Bacteroidota bacterium
ATTCTTCTCATTTACATGATTCTTATTACTGAAATCAGAAAGGAAAATAAAGAATTCTTTTCTCCAATTATACCAAATAAGTCCAATTAGTCCCAATGAAATATAGTAGGCGAAAACGGGCCAAAATCCAATGGACAGCATTCCCGGTAAGACGAAAAGTAAAGGAAGATTAAATAACTGCATAAACACTAAGGTCATCACCATTTTAACTGAACACCAAAAAACATTGCGCTTAAAGGTTTTCTCTACAAAACGCTTCGTAAAGAAATAAGGGGTGTAGGCATGAATAAATCCTAAAATTGCCACCGGAAATAAAAGCATTAATAGCATTCCACGAAGTAATTGCTTTGAGTTCATCCGGCGATACAGCACATCTTCTGTGATTTTTTGCTTGTTTAGTTTTTTAAAATAGTCCTGAACCTCTGTACTAAGGTTACGCCTCCTTTAAACTGATTTAAAAAATTGGCCAATTCTTGAGAATAGCGCCATCTTTTTTCAAGCGGAATCTCTTGATTATAACACAGCGGACTCATCCCCTGCCTTGTCAACATCATCACCTGTTCGTGAAACTCAAAATCACTATCCAATTCAATATGTGTTAAGACACCTGTAAGTTTTTGTTCCAAAACTCGGTTTAATTCATTGATGGTTTTGGATGGATTTTCTAAATATTCCTCTTTGTAATCATTCAAGATGATCGGCGTGGATTCAGCCATGAGGATATCGCTTCGCATCTGATTTGGAAAACTGTAGTTGCATCCAATGGGAACAATTCGGATTTCTTTCTCCCAGTTTATTGCTTCCAAGGCCGTGAATCCAATTCTCAGTGCTCCTTTTTTTAGCGGTTTTAACCTGCGCTCGAACACATCATCGGTCATTCCCTCACCAAAAATGAGTAAACTTTTGTTGTTATCTAATATTTCTGTTGCCTTTCGAAAGGACTCTTTATTTTTCTCCACGGCATTCCCACCATCGGCTTGACGATAAATTGGAATCATGTGCGCACTCGCTAGGAATGGACTCGATAACTTCGTGAACACATCCGAGCGGGTCATAAAGAATACAATTGGATTTCTGAGCACCGAAATGATCAAGGGATCCATAAATGCAGAAGCATGATTGCTAACAAAAATGGTTCTGCTAAATCTCTTTTTTGTGGCATTCACCAAGCGAATATTTCGAAAATACAAGCGAAGGGAATAATTCAAAAAAATGTTGAAAATAAAATAGAGTAAACGCATCGTCCGCGAAATTACAAATTTTCAAATTTCTGTTTTAACAATAAGAGGTATAATAACTTTTTTATTGTGCATTTTTTACTTTCTCAAGAAAGAGTACTTTCGTTTCAAATTCAATGAAACATGAAACGAATCGGCTTATTTTGTGGGGGACTATCATCGGAATACTCCATTTCTATTCTGAGTGCGAATACCATCAAAGCGCATTTCCCTTCAGAATTTGAAGTGATAAAAATTGTTGTTTCCACAAATGGTTGGTTTGCGGAAGTAGACGGGAACGAACTTCCTTTCGACTTGAACGATTTTAGTTTTCAGTGGAATGGTAGCGCACAAACCATAGATGCTGGACTCATTTACATCCACGGGAATCCGGGTGAAAACGGAAAGATTCAATCGCTTTTAGACATCAAAGGCATTCCATACCTCAACTCTGGAGCTCTTGCTTCTGCATTGTCCTTTGACAAATGGTACTGCAATCAATTCCTTCGTGCCTTCGATATTCCAGTAGCGAAATCTATTTTCATGACATCCATTTCGGAAAAAACAAACGAGGAAATCATCCAAACATTGGGATTGCCAATTTTTGTTAAACCTTCCGATTCTGGATCTAGTTACGGCATATCAAAAGTAAAAGCAGCTGAGGAATTAACTGCTGCTTTGGAAGTTGCCTTTAAAGAAGGAGAAACAGTTGTGTTGGAATCGTTTCTCGATGGAACCGAAGTTACTTGTGGTGTTTACGGAACAAAAAATGGATTAATCGCACTTCCTTTGACGGAAATAGCCTCTGAAAATGAATTCTTTGACTACGATGCCAAATACAACGGGAAGTCCCAAGAAATAACCCCTGCAAGAATTTCAGACGAAATCGCTACCAAAGTACAAGATCGAGCGAAGAAAATCTATCAATTATTGCAACTTAGATCCATCGCGCGCATCGACTTCATGATCGTCAACAACGAACCATTTGTGATTGAAGTCAATACAACTCCAGGATTTTCACCCGCGAGCATTGTTCCGCAAATGTTGGCCTGTGCAGGAACAACCATTCACGATTTCTGGCAAGAAATTGCTGCTTTTGAACTGAAGTCCTAATAGGTCGCCAAGGCGTTTAAAATCTTCTCGATTTTCACTGAAAGTTGATTTCCAGTGCAGGAAAAATCATTTACCGTGATAGAAAAGGCGATTTTTTTACCGGTAATCGATTCAACATATCCCGCATAAGACTTCACACCTTTCATCGATCCGCTTTTCGCAAAAACGCGTCCCTCACCTATCTCTCCTTTACACAGGTATTTTGCCGTTCCTGATACACCAGCTACTGGCAGCGTGGACTTGTAAGTTTGATAATTCACGGAACGATACATATAGCTTAGCAAGGAACAAAAATGAGCTGCAGAAATCGCATTTGAGCGGGACAAACCACATCCGTCGTGCATGATTAGTCCTTCCGTGGTTAATCGAGATTTCCAATATTCCATCTCCATTTTCAAGGCCGACTCCATCGTTGCTTTTCCCTTTTCTTGGTACGCAATCGCTTGGAGAAGTCCATCCGCAAATACATTCACGCTTTTTAAATTCGTCCAATTAGCTATTTCCTGAACCGTTTTTCCGGACACTTGAAATAACAGTGTTTTATTGTCGTATTTCGTATCGTGCAATTCTTTTTGTTCTCGACGGAATCCCTTTGCACCATCTTCGACTTGTATGCCATTTAACAACAGGACGTTCTGCCATTCGATTGCCAATTGCCATTCGGGATCTGGCATACTTCCTTTCACAATAAACATGGATTGATTACTTGGCAATTGTCCTTTGATCGATCGATTGAACTCGAACGCGTCTCCATATACTATGGTTTCATCGCTACTCACTCCAGACGCAGTGACAGCATTCGTCAATTGAAATCCCGGGACTTCTGGGTACATTCCTAAGTATTGCGCTGGGGTTCCTCTCGCTCCTGTCTTGAATTTTAATTTCACGGTATTATCATAAAAATTCAGTCCACCAGCGAACGCACCATAGTAATTGCCCACATCTCCCTCTCCCCATGTAGCTGGAGTTCCTTCATAACCAAAGTCCGATCCATCGGCAATAATCGCTCCCTCTATGAATTTAATTCCCTTCGCTTTGATGGAGTCGGTCCATGCTTGTAAAAACGCCATCTCTTGGTTTTCAAAACAAAAGAACTTGCTTCCTAAACTGACATCTCCCCCACCTCGAATCAAAAGATTGCCATGCAACACGCTGTCTTTGTCGATAAATCCATCACAGTAAATTCGGGTTGTCATTCGGTGAGTTGGACCCAACAGTTCAAAAGCGATTGCCGTTGAAAACAACTTCGTTGTAGACGCCGGAGGCAAGGTATGTGTTGGATGATGCGAGGCTATAGACTCACCCGTTTCCATATCCACCGCCTCAAAACTAATTTTAGAACGTTGATTCACCGGGTCAGCAACGAAGGCATTTAATGCTTGTTGAACTGGACCTTGTGCCCATGAGAATTGAAAAAAAAACAGGATAAACAAAAAGCGCATGAACAGTGTTTCAACTTGGTAAAAAACAAAGATGCAAAATTAATTGGATTACGCTAATATCGCTAAAAACTTGTAATATTGCGGGTATTCAAAAAACGAAGAAACATTGAAAATTGTAAAAGAATTTCCAGAAGGACTTGTATCCATTTATCCTAGCGTGTTTGGGGATGAAAGAGGATTTTTTCTAGAATCATTTAACCAAGTAAAATACGCGGAATTTCTAGGTGGACATTCCTTCGTTCAAGATAATTTGTCGAAATCCAAAAAAGGAGTTCTACGTGGATTACATTTCCAAGCTCCCCCATTCGATCAAGGAAAATTGGTGCAGGTGATTACGGGAAGTGTGCTCGATGTTGTCGTGGACATCCGCAGAAACTCTCCGAGCTATGGTCAATCCTTTCAAATTGTATTAAATACTACGGATCGCAACCAACTATGGATTCCACCTGGCTTTGCACATGGATTTGTTAGCTTAGAAGATGATACCATCTTTTCTTATAAATGCACAAATACTTACAGCAAAGAACACGAAGGATGTATTTTATGGAACGACCCAACACTCGCCATTGATTGGAATGTGGAAGATCCGATTATTTCTCCAAAGGATACGGAAGGAACCTTATTTAGTGAATTCACCAGTCCGTTTTAACCCCATACATGTCCAAGAAAACTACCGAAGGAGCACTCGAAACCATAGATATCTATGGTGCGCGCGAACATAACTTGAAGGACATCAACCTTCAAATTCCAAGAAACAAACTCATTGTATTTACCGGACTCAGCGGTAGCGGGAAGTCGAGCTTGGCATTTGATACGATTTTCGCAGAAGGTCAGCGTCGATACATCGATACTTTTTCGAGTTACGTCAAACAATTTATTGGTGGCTTGGAGCGTCCAGACGTGGATAAAATTGATGGATTAAGTCCTGTTATTTCTATCGAACAAAAAACCGTTTCTCGTTCCCCAAGATCAACCGTTGGAACGATTACAGAACTCTATGATTTCTTTCGACTCCTCTTTGCGCGAATTGGAACGGCATATTCCTACGTCACGAATGAACCGATGGTAAAATACTCGGATGAAGCCATTTGCGAACGTTTGCATACAGATTTCAAGGGGAAAAAAGTCGCTTTTCTTGCGCCAAAAATTAAAGGACGCAAAGGTCATTACCGTGAACTTTTTGAACAGATACTCCGCAATGGGTATACAAAAGTTCGCGTGGACGGTGAAATTAAAGACATCGTAAAAGGAATGAAATTGGATCGCTACAAAATTCATGATATTGAAGTCGTTGTTGACCGAATGCTCATTGGACAAGTAGACGAGAAACGCGTGTACGATTCCGTGCTGGTCGCGATGAAAATGGGCGAATCCACGATGATGGTGATGGATTTAGAATCGGACAAAGTAAAACATTACAGTCGATCGTTAATGTGTCCCACGAGTGGAATCAGTTATCCAGAGCCAGAACCAAGTTTATTCTCTTTTAACTCACCCTATGGCGCTTGTCCAAGTTGTAAAGGACTCGGAGAAGTGAGTGAAATAGACATCGAAAAAATCATTCCAAATCCAAGTTTATCAATTCGTAAAGGTGGATTCGCACCACTTGGCGAATACAAACGCGTTTGGATTTTCGAGAAAATGGAAGCGATTCTCATCAAACAAGGATATTCACTGAATACACCGATTGCAGATTTCGATGAGGAGTTGATTCAATTGTTTCTTTACGGAAACGAGGACATGGAAATGAACTCAAAATCTCAGGAAGATCGCTTTGAAGGAATTGCCAATTTCATGACGCGGCATTCCGAAGATAGTACTGCAGGTATTCAACGTTGGGCTCAAGGATTCATGAATAAAAAGAAGTGTCCCGAATGTCAAGGCGCACGTATTCGAAAAGAAGCACTGCAATTTAAATTGAACAATCAAACCATTGGGGATATTGCCTTTATGGATTTTGAGCAATTAGATCGCTGGGCCAATGAAATTGAAGCACATTTAAGCGCTGACCAAAAGCAAATTGGCGCCGAAATCCTGAAGGAAATTCGCACACGCATTCGATTTATCTTAGAAGTTGGACTAGATTATTTGACCTTGCACCGCAGTGCCAAAAGTTTATCAGGTGGAGAAGCGCAACGCATTCGACTTGCGACTCAAATCGGGACGGAGTTAATCAATGTCCTATACGTTCTTGATGAACCATCCATTGGATTGCATCAACGCGATAACACCAAGTTAATTCAGTCATTAAAACGATTAAGAGATGTTGGGAATTCTGTTTTAGTCGTTGAACACGATAAAGAAATGATTGAAGCCGCAGACTTTATTGTCGATATTGGTCCGGGAGCAGGCTTTTTTGGTGGCAACATCGTCAGTGCCGGAGATCTAAATTCCGTATTGACAAGCAATTCGTTAACCGCACAATACTTAAACGGTTCACGCAAAATTGAAGTTCCGGCAAAACGTCGAAAAGGCAATGGAAATAACCTGACCCTTAAAGGTGCGAACGGACATAACTTAAAAAATGTGAATTTCACGATTCCACTTGGAACATTCACCTGTGTGACAGGTGTTTCCGGAAGCGGTAAATCCTCTTTGATCAATCAAACGCTTTATCCGCTTTTGATGAATCATTTTTACCAAGACATCCGCAAGCCCTTGTCATACAAGTCGATTGAAGGACTAGAACACTTGGACAAAGTGATTGAAATTGACCAGAGTCCGATTGGACGAACACCGCGTTCCAATCCAGTTACTTACACAAAAGTATTTGATGAAATTCGCAGTCTTTTCGCAGCCTTACCTGAATCCCAAATTCGCGGATACAAAGCTGGAAGATTTTCGTTTAATGTGGCAGGTGGAAAATGTGAAACGTGCAATGGCGGCGGATTGAAATTAATCGAAATGAATTTTCTGCCGGATGTTTATGTGGAGTGTGAAACGTGTAACGGAAAGCGTTATAATCCAGAGACTTTAGAAGTTCGATACAAAGGGAAAAGCATTTCGGACGTTCTCAATATGACCATTGAAGAATCCGTTCCATTTTTTGAGAAACATCCAAAAATATACCGAACTCTACACACTTTGCAGCAAGTTGGACTTGGCTACATCAAGTTGGGACAATCATCTACAACCCTTTCTGGTGGAGAGGCGCAACGCATTAAATTAGCAACTGAACTTGCGAAAAAAGCAACGGGAAAGACCATCTATATTTTAGATGAACCATCAACAGGATTGCATTTTGAAGATATTCGTATGTTGCTGGAAGTCTTGCAACGATTGGTGGACGAAGGAAATACCGTGTTAGTCATCGAACACAACATGGACATCATAAAAATCGCCGATCACATCATTGATTTAGGTCCAGAAGGCGGATTTAGAGGTGGAGAAATTCTGTTTACCGGAACACCAGAACAAATGGTGAAAAAGGCAAAGGAAAAATCGTATACCGCAAAATATTTAGACATAGAATTAAGATAATTCAGAGATTTTGACGGAGAAAAGCGTTTGGCGTAACCTCTGATTAAAGAAATTGACTTAATTTTACGCCCGTAAATAGAATTTAAATACTAAAACAAAATAAAATGGCATTAGAAATCACAGATGCGAACTTTGACGAATTAGTCATGAAGTCAGATAAACCAGTTGTTGTTGATTTTTGGGCTGAGTGGTGTGGTCCTTGCCGCATGATTGGTCCAGTTATCGAAGAAATGGCAAACGAATACGAAGGAAAAGCGGTTATTGGAAAAGTAAACGTGGATTTAAATTCGGGTGTTTCAGCACAATTTGGTGTGCGTAGCATCCCAACCGTATTATTTATTAAAAATGGTGAAGTAGTTGACAAATCAGTTGGAGCTGTTCCAAAAGCAGTTCTAGAAGAAAAACTAAATTCATTAATGTAATTTCAAAGGGAGTTCGCTCCCTTTTTTTATGCCATGAAAGATTTTTTTAGAAGATTAAAATATTACGGACTAGGATTTACCATTGGAGCAATCATGGTCGTCTTTATGTTCGATAACAAGGGATGCAGTTGGTTTCCATCGAACCGTGTGAAGGACAATTTATTCAATCGAATGATTGTGGTGAATGCTTCTTCATATGATAAAATCACAGAACAAGGATTCAAGGAGGCTGAATTTTTAAAAACAGTTCAGGCAGGATCAGTCGACTTTGGAAAAAGTAAAAAGCAAGGATTAGACAAGGTCTACCGAATTGATTACGAAACTCCGAAAGGGAAAAAAGAACATTGTTTCATGACAATGGGTGATGAAAGCTTTATGACAGAAATTATTTTCACTTCGAAAAAAGCTTCACAAATTTCACCGACAAATTCGGACGCTGAATTGCCCGGAAAAATCTTATTTATGCCAAAAAATGAGTTCCTTTTCTACATGGATTCTTCCAGTGTATTGACCGAAAAAATGAAGTCAATTGGCATCAAAAACGACAAAGAATTAAATCGTTTGATCCGCAAAAATGGACGTTTCAACTTTAGTCGTTCATACCTATTGCAACATCCAAAACCCGTTCATTGCCTTCAATTTAACGTGTCAAAAACGTCGAAAGAAATGCTATTCGTCAAGTGCATTTGGTACAAGGACAAAATTAAAGTCTACGATTTATCGATCGGCACGCTCGATTTCTAACAGAATTGGACTTTTTATTGTTAATAAATTGACTTTTAGCTTCGTTTCGCCGTCTTACCTTTTTGTAACTTTGATTAATGGAATTTACAGCCGAACAAATCGCTGGCCTTTTACAAGGAGAAGTTGATGGGAATCCATCTGCAAGTGTTAATGGATTAGCCAAAATTGAAGAAGGGAATGACGGATCATTGAGTTTTCTTTCCAATCCAAAATACGAAGAGTTCATCTACACGACAGGATCGAGTATTTGCATTGTAAATAAATCCTTTCGTCCCTCAAAAACGTTACCATCAACCTTGACCTTGATTCGTGTAGAGGATGCTTATGCTTGCTTTGCAAAACTATTGGAAATGTACAATAGCATGAATCGAAAAGAAGCCGAAATTGAGCAACCATCATTCATACACGAAACTTCAAGCATTGGAAGTGAACCGTACATCGGGGCTTTCGCTTACATCGGTAAACAGGTGAAAATTGGAAACAAGGTTCAAATCTATCCGAATGTAGTGATTGGCGATAACGTTCAAATTGGAGATAATGTCACCATTTTTGCGAATGTTAGCATTTATGCGGACTGTCAACTTGGAAACAATGTCATAATTCACTCCGGAACGGTTATCGGTTCTGATGGATTTGGCTACGCACCAGACGAACACCGCGTTTATCAAAAAATTCCTCAAATCGGGAACGTCATCATTGAAGATGATGTTGAAATTGGATCAAATTGTTCGATCGACCGCGCAACAATGGGTTCAACATTCATCCGTAAAGGAGTGAAAATCGACAATTTGTGTCAAATAGCTCACAATGTCGATGTGGATCAGCACACAGCAATGGCTGCGCAAGTCGGAATTGCGGGTTCTGCAAAGATTGGCAAGTATGTGATGATTGGAGGTCAAACGGGAATTGCAGGACACCTTCACATAGCTGATGGGACTAAAATTGTCGCGCAATCTGGAATTCCTTCCACCATCAAAACTGCAGATACCTTGATGGGGTCACCGGCCATCAATCATAACGACTTCAAGCGTTCCTACATTGGTTTCAGAAAACTACCTTTTATCCTATCAAAAATACATGAGTTCGAAAGACAGCTAAAGGAACTCACGAAAAAATAAACAGAATGACAGAAAAACAACGCACACTCAAAGAATTCATAGTTTTTAATGGAGTTGGACTCCATACTGGAGAACCAGTAACAATGGAAATTTGTCCGGCGGCCGATAATCACGGATATAAATTCCAACGCGTTGACTTAGAAAATCAACCCATCATAAAAGCCGATGTGGATTTTGTGGTGGCTACAGATCGTGGAACAACCCTTGAGCAACATGGTGCACGCGTTTATACAACAGAACATGTACTCGCTGCGTTGTATGCGTGTCAAGTCGACAACGCACTCATTAAAATTAATGGACCTGAAATTCCCATCATGGATGGAAGTGCCATTCTATTTGTGAACGAAATTGAGCGTGTTGGATACGAAGATCAAACAGCGGATAGAGAATATTTTGAGTTAAATGAAAATATTCCTTGGGAGGACTTAGAAAAAGGAATTGAATTCTTGGCTATTCCAGATGTGAATTACCGTTTAACAGTAATGGTTGATTACAATTCCCCGGTTCTAGGTACGCAGCACGCGAGCATGTATCAACTGGGTGATTTTAAAAATGAAATAGCGAAATGTCGCACATTTGTGTTCTTACGAGAGCTCGAGTATTTAGCCAGCAATAACCTCATCAAAGGTGGAGACTTGGATAATGCGATTGTTTTAGTTGATCGTCCAGATGTCTCACAAGAGGAACTTGACCGTCTTGCACAGTTACTTGGAAAAGATAAACTTCAAGTTTCCATTGACGGAATCGGCGTACTCAATAGCACGAAACTACAATATGAAAATGAGCCCGCACGCCATAAATTATTAGACATTGTTGGTGATTTAGCTTTAGTTGGGAAACCAATTAAAGCTCACATTTTAGCAGCTCGTCCTGGACATTCAGGTAATGTGCGATTTGCGAAAGTGCTGAAGGAGCAAATCAAGAAACAACAAAACCAAGGTCGCTATTTTGACCTCACCAAAGATCCTGTGTACGACGTCAACGATATCGAGCGAATTTTACCGCATCGC